>WFTY01000153.1 GCA_015485245.1 Anaerolineales bacterium
GCGTGGGTGAGCAGAACGTCAGCCTGTTGCACCAGCCCCACGCCGTAGCCGATGTTGCCGGGCGTATCACTGCGCATGTAGACCACATGCCGGATATGCGCCAGGGCCTGCGCGGGCAGCGTATCCTCGGCGTAGGTCACTTCACGCACCAGCTTGAGCTGGCTGTATGCACCGATGAGGTTTTCCTGGGTGGGGGAATCCCACTCGCCCGTTAGTTCGCCATTCACGGGAACCAGGCCCGTGATCACCTGGCTGGCGGTCATGTCGTCATTGTAAAGGTAGAGGGTGTAGCTCGTGCCGGGCAGGGGATCATCCACGCCGCTAAGGGCGAAGACCAGGCGATCGCTTTTGCTCAGGTTAGCATCCCGCTGCTTGATGCGACCGCTGACGCCATGCCCGACAGGGTAGTAATCGGCCGCGTGCTGAGCATAGAGCAGCGCTGTCTTGGCGCCGCCCTCGCCCGCGATGGGCTCGACCTTGTCATTGCCGTTGGCGTCCACGCCGTTGGCGATCTTGTCGGCCAGCTCCGCCATCTCATTGGCGTACATTTTGGCTTCGCCCTCGGTCGTGGCATTCATCAGATTCTGCGCTGCATCTAGGAACTGTTGCCCCCAATTGGGATAGGTGGCGTCGCCCGTGCGGCCCATGATGTTGTAGGTGGCGGATTTCACCTGAGCCGCGCGGGCCTTGATGTTGTCGGTGGCGTCGGGGCTGTTGGCCGCGTTCTTGATGTGATCATGGGTTCCTTTGACATAGCCCACGTTCACCTTGCCATCGCCATTCAGGTCCTCGGTTCCCGGCAGGATGCCGAACCCGTCACCCGGATTCTGCAAATTGCCGTCGCCATTCCAATCCTTAAACAGGGGGCTGTCCTCGCCCACCAGGATGTTGATGGCATGCTCAGTGTGACGCTTGGCCTCGGCCAGATCGCCCTGGTCCGCCCAGGTCTTGGCGTTGGTGGCGTGGGTGAGCAGAACGTCAGCCTGTTGCACCAGCCCCACGCCGTAGCCGATGTTGCCGGGCGTATCACTGCGCATGTAGACCACATGCCGGATATGCGCCAGGGCCTGCACGGGCAGCTGGGCGCTGGTGTAAACCTCTTCGTGCGTGATGCGGAACGTATTATAATTCCCGATCAGATTTTCCTGCGTGGGAGAATCCCATTCGCCGGTGATGGCCCCATCCGTCACCGTCAACTCGCCCACCGGCATCACAGTTTCGCCGTCATCCTTGATCAGATAACCTCGCAGCGATCCAAACTCAGGCGCTTGCACACCCGTCAGGGCAAAGACAAGCCGATCGCTGTGCAGGAGCGTCGCGTCGCGCTGTTTTACGCGGCCGCTCACTGCGTTCTGGACGCCCGGATCCGCGGACACCCCAGTGAAAAGCCCGATGGTCAGCGCCAAAACGGCTGCCAGCAGGACGAAAAATCGACGTTGGGTCATGAGACACCTCCAGATTGAGCGTAAGTTGGAATGGTTTTCGCGCTTTCAACATTCCAATACGCTCACGTCCCCCGATTTATTCCCGAAAATGGTTCCGTCGCCGAAAAAAGTTGAAATTCATCGCATATCACGCGCACGGCCCGCCGATACGGATGTAAATGGGACGCAGATGACGCGGGTGTAACGCTGATTTCCGCAGATTATTTTTAGTCTTCAGTCGTTAGTCTTGTCTCCTTCGTGTCTTCGTTTCCTTCGCGCTTTCGTAACTCATTTCCAAAGCAGCCACTCCCCGTTACCGGCGAAACAACAACGCCACCAAATCCTTGACGCTTTGCGTGGCGTCTCCGATCAGCCCATACCCGACATCGCCCTCCTGCCAGAGGATGACAGGGTGATCGAAGGCTTCATCCACGTAGAGCGCGCGGCCATCGACCACCTGCCGCTTTTCTTCGGGGAAATCGCTCGCCCGCGGCGCGAATTCGATGAACGCGAAACGCTGGTTGCCCCCTTCATAGAGCAAATAGACCGCGGGTTCATGATGAAACTCGGCCAGACGCCCGCCCATCAACGTCCATCCGGGCCATACGGGAGGTTGCACGGGCCAGGCCACGCGCGACTGGAACCAGGCCTCGATCTGCTCCCCATCGCCCTGCACGTCCAGCACCGGTTCGGGCGTGAAATAGACATCATACTTTCCGGCCAGACGGCGGAAGGAAGTATGTGGGGCGGCGGGCGTGGAGACGAATTGAATCACTTCGCCTCCCAACAGGATCAGCAACGCCAGAACGGCCGCGGCCATGGCCCATCGCGGCAGCATCACCGCCCCCTGCAACCAAGCCAACCAGGATCGGAACGACGCTGAAGCTGGGCTGGCAGACGTCTCCGCCTCCAAAAGGGCTTCCACGCGGGCATGCAGCCGGGCTGGCGCTTCCGTTTGACGGACGGTCTGGCGGAAGTGCGCGCGAAACTGCCGCTCAAACTCCAGTCTTTTGCGCAGTTCGGGCTGGCGATGCAGTTGTTTTTCGAACGCGGCGCGTTCCTCGGCGGATAATTCGTCGTCAAGATAAGCGTACAACAGCGCGTCGATCTCCTGTTGAGCAGAGAATGAATTCATGAGAGATAAGCCTGGATTTGGGATGATTGCAAAAGGCGCTGACGCAATTTCTTGCGTCCCCGATGAAGTCGCGACATAACCGTGCCTGGCGGCCAACTCAGAGCTTCTGCGATCTCACGATAGCTGAGGCCCTCCACATCGGCCAATAACACGGCCAGACGCATTTCCTCGGGAAGCTGCGCTAGCGCCTTCTCGATGGTCTCGTCCATGACGTTGGCAAGCACCTGATCATCGAGAGAAAGCACAGCCTCATTTGCGTCGTATTCTAGATCATCGATGGCCACGCGCTCAAACTGGCGTCCCCGGCGGCGATAGTAATCCGCCACCGTATTACGGAGAATGGCGAACAGCCAGGGGCGCATCTCTGCGCCGCGGCGAAAGGTGTGACGCGCCTCCAGGGCTTTCGCCACCACATCATGCACAATATCTTCGGCTTGTTGGGGATCGCCGATCATGTAACGCGCGGTACGATATAGCGCATCCAGCGCGTTCAAAAGTTCTTGTTTGAAGATGTCGTCTGGCATGCAGCGCCGGGAATTGGTGGCATGAAGATAATGGCGCCCTAAGACAAAGGGGCCTCCATCATCGATTTGCAAAGCATTATACCAGATATGGTGACGATTGAGGGGATGCGGTGCCTGCGTTTCCGGATCGCCAGCATCTTGTTCGACACGAAAAGTCCGTTACCTATCTCCGGACATTGCGTTATAATGTGGCCAACGATCATCACGACATTGAATGACATTGGCCGTAAGGAGTGCACACATGCCCTACCAACACGTCAACGACATCCGCCTTTACTACGAAACCCTGGGTCAGGGGGAGCCTGTGCTCTTCCTCCACGGCCTGGGGTCCAGCTCCCATGGGTGGGCATTCCAGCGGGAGCCCTTCGCTCAGCACTACCAGGTTATTCTGGCCGATGCCCGCGGGCATGGAGAAAGCGACAAACCGACCGGACCCTACTCGGTATCTATGATGGCTGGGGACATCGCTGCACTACTGGACGCGTTGGACGTCAGGCCAGTCCACGTGGTTGGGCTCAGCATGGGCGGGATGATGGGCTTCCAGCTAGCGGTGGACCGCCCCGACCTAGTGCGCAGCCTGGTCGCGGTGAACAGCCTGCCTGAGCTGGTTCCCCACTCTCTGGGCGAGCGCCTGGCCCTGTGGCAGCGTAAGCTCCTCATGCGGGTGCTCAGTCCCCAGCAACTGGCCCGAGCCCTGGGTAAACGCCTCTTTCCCAAACCGGAACAACAAACCCTGCAGGACGCATTCATCGAAGACTTTCTGCGCAACGATCCCGCGGCCTATCGCGCAGCCGCGAACGCGCTCATCGGTTGGAGCGTGCGGGATCGCATTGGCGCAATCACTTGCCCGGTGCTGTTCGTCTCGGGCGACCGGGATTACACCCCGCCCACGACCAAGGAAGCTTATGCCCAGGAAATCCCCGACGCTCGGATCGTGGTCATTCCTGATTCGGGTCACGCCACCCCTGTGGATCAACCCGACGCGTTCAATAAGGTCGTTCTTGACTTTTTATCCAGCATCGTCACCGATGATTCTCGCCTATGACGCGCCTCCTCCGCCTCCTCCTCATCCTCTTCGCCCTGAACGCCGCATACCTGGTCGCGTCGGTGGGCGCAGGCCGTAAGCCTCCGGTAATCCTTTTCCCCATGGCCACCTTCTTACCTTTCGCGTTTTCGCTCCTGCATGCGGGGAAACGCCTGGGCTGGAAGGGCATGGCAATCATGCTGGGGATCAGCTTTCTGGTCAGTCTGTTTTTCGAAAGCGTGGGCGTGGCCACGGGGTGGGTGTATGGCCCCTATCACTACACC
>WFTY01000154.1 GCA_015485245.1 Anaerolineales bacterium
AGGAAAGAGCGCCAGCCAGTTGAACTTCAACTTGCGCTCCGCCCAGGAAAGCAGGCGTTCAGGAATGACCAGGACAATCACCCCACCATCCACCAGGTAGGGCAGCGTGCGCCGGATGATCGTCTTTTCCAGGCTTTGCTCGCCGCCGAGATTGTCGTAAGGCGGGTTGAGCAGCGCCAGGGACATACTGCGATGCGAGATGATCGTGCGGCGGAAATCGCCCTGGATGACATTGTTCAGGCGATCAGTGGCACTGTCGGCGCGGTCTTCGTCGATCTCCACGCCAAAAGTCTCCACAACGGCGCCTTGCTGGCTCAGAACATCCGCCAGATAGGCCAGCGCCTGACCGTCACCGGCGCAGGGATCGAACAGGCGAACAACGCCATCATTTGGCGGGTTAAGCAAATCTGCCAGGCGCTCAAGAGCAGCCTGGCAGGTGGGGGTGTACCCCAGGTTGAGAAAATGTTCAGGTCTCATGTTGATCTCTCCAGAATGGTTACGATGGTCTCCAATGTCAGGCGATAAACCGCGATGCGGTTGTCGTCGCCTCTGTCTTCTTCGAGGGGGATCAGCTCGCCGTGTTGTTTCAGTGTTGCCCGAATGTCTAGCAAGGGCGGCACCGGGTACGGCGTGTGCTGGGTCAAGAAGGCTTCGAACTGTTGCTCCAGCGTTCGGTCACCGCGCAGATCGTGGACGAAGTAGAGATTGTCGTCCAGCTGGGGCAGGTAAGCCGTGAGAAGCCACAACCCCACTCCCTTGCCTTTGACAATCTGGTGTTTCCGCCACAAAAGGGTTTCCTTGCGCAGAGCAAAAAACTCTGACCCGATCGTGATCACCTTGCCCTTCTTGAAAGCGTGACTCAGGCCAGTGATGGCCCCCAGGTTGGTCACGGCAAACCGGGCAAAAATCAGCGTGTACGCATCGGCGCACACGCTTTCCACGTTACCCGACAAGTCTTTGACGTTAAACTCAAGCATGGTTTTTCTCCTGTGCCTGCAAGTGTTTGTATAGCCAGGCAGCAATATGCAGGGTAGTTATTTTGATTGTCGTCCAGGCATTTTCCGCCAGGAAAGCATCTACAAAAGGCTTCCACAGCCGATGAGAGTGGATTGCATATCCCGTGATCCCGTAGCCGCGGCGCAGGTAGAACAGATCGCCGGCGCCGCGGAGGCGATCGTCCAGTTCTCCGCAATGATGGGCCAGGATCACCAGAGCCACATCCGCCTGGCCGGAGCGGACAATCTCCGGGCAAACATCAGGCCGCAGCTTTTTGTGCACATCCGGGATAGCAAACTCGCGCACGATCCCGTCGATCACCACCGTGCATCCGCCGGGGTCTTCACGGGGCGGGACAAAAGCCAAGTAAGTTGACATGATTATTTTTCTCCTTTAGAAGAAACCGATTTGGTCGTCTGCCTCAGCGCGCCTTTCCTCAGCGATAGAGCCGCTGTCGTCTGCACGCGAGGTTGGGCGAGAGGCATCTACTCATCATCCAGCACAACGGGGTTGGGCTTGAAAATCCACTTGCCGTTTTCGTGACGCGCCACCTCGTATTCTGGCTTTGGCCCGTCGGGGCCGGAGTACCCAAAAAATGTTGCGAAATGTGGTCTTTCAGGCGTGCCATTGCAGGCCAGCGTGGTATATGTTTTGTGCCCTTTTGCGCTTGGCTTGAGTTCCAATGTCCAGCCGTCGAAATAGTCAAAGAGAGGGCGCGAATAGACCACTTTCACCTTCTTGGGGGGCGCACCGCAGATGTTGCAGCGCAAAATGCTCATTAGTTTCTCCTTTCCGTGCGTTGCCGCCCAACTGTTTTTCTCTGGACAGGTTTCAGGAAGAAACCGTTTCAACCGCCTGTGTCAGCGGGATCGCCTGTGCCTGCAACGCCTGGCGCACCTTGCCGCGCCAGATCGTGAAGCGGTCGTCCTCCGGCATCTCTACCAGGATGGCATACAGCGTATCCGCAGAGAGGCAGGCGAAGACATCCTCGATCGTGGCCGCCGGGGGGATGTCGAACAGGTCTTCCAGACCATCCACGGCTAGCTTGGCCCGCTCGCGGGAAATCTGCTTGTACTCCCGCACCACC
>WFTY01000155.1 GCA_015485245.1 Anaerolineales bacterium
CACCCGGCTGGTGATCCCCCCCGGCGCGGCGGGCAGGGTAATCCCCTCCACGACGGCAACAGGACGCACGCCAATCAGGCTGTTGGTGAGAAAGGCTTCCTGCGCAACGGCAATGTCATCCAGGGTGAGTGGCATCTCACGCACAGGAAGCCCTACCTGGCGCGCCAGGCGCAGTATCACCGCCCGGGTGACCCCCGGCAGCAAACCCCCGGTCAGCGGCGGGGTGAGCAGCTCCCCTTCCCGCACCAGAAAGAAATTGGCGATCGTGGTCTCGCAAACGCGCCCCTCCAGATTAAGCAACAGCGCATCATCCGCCCCTTGCTGCGCGGCTTCACGACGCGCCAGCAACAACGCCAGCATATTCAGGCTTTTCAGCGCCACCAGGGGGGAATCCGGGTTGCGCCGCCATGTGCTGACGATCAACCGCGCCGGGGTTCCTGGAGCATCATAAGGCCGCGCCTGGATGAGCAACGAGGGCCGCGGCGCCGGCGGCGGGAGCAGGCCGCGTTCGCCGGGGCCGCGCGTGACGGTCAGGCGCACTGCCGCCCACCCATCAACCAGACGATTGACCGCCAACAGTTCCCCCACGAAGCCGCGCACTTGCGCCTCATCCCAGGGCAATGGGATCGCCAGCAGGCGCGCCGCGGCCTCCAGCCGCGCCCAGTGCTCCGTCCAAAAGAGCAAACATCCCTCGCGGGCGGGCAACGTCTCAAACAAGCCGTCCCCCAGCAACGGGCCGCGATCAGCGCCGACCCACACCGGGGCATCCGCCGGTCGCAAACGACCGTTGAAGTGCACCCAGCTCATCGCGCCATCTCCAGAAAATTGCGCAACAAGGCATATCCCTGCGGCGTGAGCACCGACTCAGGGTGGAACTGCACCCCCACCACCAGATGCTGACGGTGGCGCAGCGCCATAACCTCCCCCTCTGCCGAGCGGGCGCTGATCTCCAACTCGGCGGGAAGGCTATCGGCTTCCACCACCAGGGAGTGGTAACGCCCCGCCGAAAGCGGGTTGGGAAGATTTCGAAACACGCCGCGCCCATCGTGGAACACCGGCGCAGCTTTGCCGTGCAAGGGGAGGTGAGCACGCCCCACCCGCGCGCCGTACGCCTGCCCAATGCACTGATGTCCCAGACACACCCCCAAAATGGGCAAGCGGGCGCCAAACCGCCGGATCAACGGCAGACAGATTCCCGCCTGGTCAGGAGTCTGCGGCCCGGGAGAAAGCACCACCGCCCGCGGGGAAAGGCGCTCAACCGCATCCAGGGTGAGGGCATCATTGCGCGCCACCTGCACATCGCAGCCCAGCTCCATCAGATAACGCCCCAGGTTATAGACGAAAGAATCGTAGTTATCAACCAGCAGGATCATCTTCCCTCGAGCACATCCAGCAGAGCACGAGCCTTATCCATGCTCTCCTGATATTCGGCCTCTGGATCCGAATCGGCCACCACCCCGCCCCCGACCGAGAAAAACACCTGCCCGGCGACGAAAATCAACGTGCGGATCACAATGGAGGTATCCATATCCCCGCTGAAGCTCAAATAGCCAATGCTGCCGCAATACGGGCCGCGCGGCACACCCTCAAGCTCAGCGATAATCTCCATGGCGCGGATCTTTGGCGCACCGGTGATCGAACCGCCAGGAAAGGCCGACTTGAGCAGGTCGAGGGCGTCGCGTCCAGGTTCCAGTTCGCCCGTCACCGTTGAAACCAGATGATGCACAGTGGCGTAACTCTCCAGAGAGCACAAGCGAGGGACGCGCACGCTTCCGGGGAGACACACACGCGAAAGGTCGTTGCGCAGCAGATCAACAATCATGGTGTTCTCGGCGCGGTCTTTCTCGCTGCGGAGCAGCTCGTCCGCGAGGGCCGCGTCCTCAGCGGCGGCCACCCCGCGCGGGCGCGTGCCCTTGATCGGCCGTGTGTCCACCCGCCCGGCGTCCAGGCGCAGGAAACGCTCCGGGGAAGCGGAGGCGATCACCACCTCGCCAAAGTTCAGATAGGCGGCATAAGGCGCCGGGCTGCGACGACGCAGGCGATGGTAAAGCGCAAAATACGGATAACCAACAGGCACGCCGCCGCGGAAGCGCTGGGTGAAGTTGGCCTGGAAAATATCTCCGGCGAGGATGTATTCGCGCACACGGCGCACGGACTGACAATAACCTTGCGGCGTAAAGTTGGAAGCCACCGTCAGCAAAGGCGGGTCGGGAAGCTGCGGTGGCGGCTCGCTCAACCAGACGCGCATCTGCTCCGCCCGGGCGCGAGCGCGACGCCAACGCGCCGCGGGGGTATGCTCCGGGAAGCCACTGGCGAGTATCCAGGCGCGCCGCTGGTGCAGATCTAACGCGACAATGACATCGTAAAAGCCGACCATCATTTCCGGCACGTCCACATCCGCCTGGGGAACAGGGAGCCTCTCCAGGTGACGGGCCAGCTCGTAGCCCCAATATCCCGCCACGCCAGTCTGAAACGGCGGCAAATTGGGCTGAGACGGCAGACGGTAGCGCCGCCAGCGCTCGGCCAGCACTTCCCAGGGGTTCCCCTCCACCGGGGCGCCGTCCACCCAGACCTGGTCGCCTCGACTGTGGACGACACAAAAAGGGTCGCTCATCAGGTAGGCATAACGACCCGCATCGGCATCAGGCAAGGCGCTGTCGAGCCACAGAGCATAGCGACGTGCGGCTAATGGGGCGAAGAGCTGATCGGGCTCAACGTAAGGGATGGGGACGGCCAACAACGATTGCATGGGGACTGATTCTACCGCACCTTTCCCACAGCTCCGAATCCCCTTCAGCGGCAAAAACTTGACATCCACGCCGCGCGCCCTTACACTTGCTTCACCCGGAGGCGATACCCCCCATGAACCCCGCTCCTGCCCCGCTAAAGGGAAAAAACATCCTCATCACCGGCGCAGCGCGGCGCATTGGTCGGGCGCTGGCGCTCGCCGTGGCGCGCGCCGGGGGCAACGTGGTCATCCACCACGGGCACTCCCCGCGGGAGGCCGACGCGCTACAAAGGGAGATCGCCGCCCTAGGGCCGCGCGCCGTTGTTCTCCAGGCCGATCTGAACGAACCAGATCAGGCTGAAGCGCTCATCGCCCGGGCCAACGAGGCCATGCCGCTCTATGCGCTGGTCAACAACGCGGCCATATTCGAGAATCTAAACCTGGCCGCCACCAACCTGGACGCCTGGGAGCGGCACCTGCGCATTAACCTGACCGCGCCCTTCCTGCTCTGCAAAGCCTTCGCCGCGGCGTTGCCCACAGGGGATCCGGGGCGCATCCTCAACCTGCTGGATTGGCGAGCGCTGCGCCCCGGGGCGGATCACCTGCCCTACACTATCAGCAAGGCCGGGTTGGCAGCGCTGACGCGCTCTCTGGCCATTGAGCTGGCGCCGCGCATCATAGTCAACGCCCTCGCCCTCGGAGCGATCTTGCCCCCCAGCGACGGCAGGGCAAAGAGGGGGATTCTGCGCAGCGTCCCCGCAGGGCGCTGGGGGGAACTGGAGGAGGTCGAGAAGGCGGCCATCTTCCTGCTTAGCGGCCCAGCTTACATCACCGGCGAAATCATCCACGTGGATGGCGGTCGGCATCTAATCTAAGCGGAGAAAAACAATGGATAAAACCTTTATCACCCGGTTGGTCGCCCGCGGCATTATCGGCATCGAAGAATGGGAACGCCACAAGCCGCAGGAGATTCTCATCAGCATTGAGCTATTCGGCGACCAGCGCCCAGCGGCGGCCAGCGACGACATCGCCGATTGCATCAACTATCGCACTGTGGCGAAAAAAGCGCTCTCCCACGCCGAAACCGCCGGGCGCTTCACCGTTGAGGCCCTGGCACAAGATATCGCCGACCTGTGCCTGGCCGAACCTGGCGTAGAGAAAGTGCGCGTGCGCGTGGAAAAACCGGGTGCGGTGCGCTTCGCAGCATCGGTGGGAGTGGAAATTGAACGCATCCGCTGAAAGCGAGACGTTATTCTGCATCGAGCTGGGAAGCAATATCGACCCGGCGCTCAACCTGCCACGCGCCGCAAAGGCGCTCAGCCGCCACTTCCCCCTACTGGCGATCTCCTCCGCCTGGGAAACGCCACCAGTGGGTACGCACCATGGGGGTAATTACCTCAACGCGGCCGCGCTGATCGCTTGTGCGCTCCCCACCGAGCAGCTCAAAGCCATCCTGCGGGAGATCGAAACCCGCCTCGGCCGTGTGCGCACGGCTGATAAGTTCGCCCCACGGACAATTGACCTGGATATCCTGGTGGTTGGAGAAAAGGTCGTCGAAGCAGACATCTGGCGTTATGCCTACCTGGCCGTACCGGTATCCGAAATACTCCCCCAGCTCACCTGCCCACACAGCGGCGAACACCTGCATCAAATTGCTCAACGGCTGAAAGCGACGAGCGAGATTCGCCTCCGCCCGCAGGTTGATTTGCAGCCTTTTAAATCCGCAAAGGCGCCGAGCCGCGACTGATGTTATCGAGAAATTCCTGACGAGTAGCCATGCTCTTGCGGAAATGCCCCAGCATGGCCGAGGTGGTCATGCGCGCATCGTGCTTCTTCACGCCGCGCATCATCGAGCACAAGTGCAACCCCTCAAGCACCACCGCGACTCCGCGCGGGTGCAACAACTCATTAAGCAGATCGGCGATCTGCCGCGTCATGCGCTCCTGCACCTGAAGGCGGCGGGCAAACATATCCACAATCCGCGGGATCTTGGAGAGGCCGATCACCCGTCCATTGGGCAGGTAAGCCACATGGGCGCGCCCGATGAAGGGCAGCATGTGGTGCTCGCACAGACTATAGAATTCGATATCGCGCACAATCACCATTTCGTCATACGCGACTTCAAACACCGCGTCGTTGAGCAATTCCACAGGGTCAACGCGATACCCCTCCAGCATCTCGTGATAGGCTTTCGCCACCCGCTCGGGGGTGCGCACCAGCCCTGCTCGCTGCGGATCTTCCCCCACCGCTGAGATAATCTCCGTCACCGCGGCTTCAATGCGCGCGGCGTCAACATCGTCATCCAGCATCAGTTCAGCGATCTGGTAAACAACTTCATAATTCTCAATCTTCATCTCACGTTCCTTCATCCTACTGTGGGGAGAGAGACTCCAGGGCAGCGCTCAGATGCGCGCCGAGGAGGACTACAAACGCCAACAAATAAATCCAAAAGAGCAACGCGGCCACCGCGCCCAACGAGCCATACACCAGGTTGTAATTGGCAAAGCCGGTACGCACATACCAGGAGAACGCCAGCGTAATCCCTCCCGCCGCCATGGAGG
>WFTY01000156.1 GCA_015485245.1 Anaerolineales bacterium
GCGTGGGTCATGGCATTGAGCTTGAAAGGCAGGATGCCGACATCAAACTCAACCACATGACCAGGGATTTCGCTATACGGCACCGGCCCACGGTGGCGCACATTGGGCAATTGGGTCAGCGGGCGCAAATCCACACTTGCCGGGCCGATGAGTTCAAAGCGGTATTCCGGGCGCGAACGGGCGACCTCCGTCAACAGGTCGAGGTCGAACCATTCGGCCAGCGCGCCGTGGAAGCCGATCACGGGCGGATCATGAAGTTGCGCCCGCCGCGGGGCGCGAAAGTGCGCCAGCTCTACGCCGTTGGGCACCAGCAGCGCATCAGGGCGCTTTGCCTGCACGCGCCGCAGCAGCGGGCGCGAGGAGACGATCACCAGGTCGGCTTCGGCCAGCAGTTTCTCATGATAATCCGCCGCCCGGCGACCAGGCGGCAGGTTTTGCTCCGCATCCGAAGCGGCGTGAATGCGAATATCATCGAGCACATCGTAAACTACAAAAGGATGGTCGTAAATCGCCAGTTCGGGGTAGTGATAGGGGTAATAGACGAACACCAGCGGTCGGCGCGCCTGGAGGGTTTCCCGCGGGCTGAGGATGTGCAACAGGGGATGTGGGCTATCCAGGCGGCGGGTGGGGTTACCCCAAAAGACTTCGATGCCAGCGTAGGCCAGTTGCCGCGCCAGATGGTGTGGTCGCTGCTGTATCCCCTCCCAGGAGACGCCCGGCGCGGCGGGGAAAAAGGCTACCGGCAACGGGTCAGCCCGCCCTTCGGGGCGCGGCGGCAGGTAAGCATCCAACACCCTGCGCCAGCGCGCCTGCCAGCGCGTCAGCGAAAACGCCTGGGCGCTCTCCCTCCCGCGGCGACCAAGTTCAACGCGCAGGTCGGGATCGTCCAACAGGCGCGCGATGGCGGCGTGCAGCGCCTCGACGGTCGGCGGGATCAAGAGGCCGGTGTAATCGGGGACGATCAAATCCGGCAGGCCACCCACGTCGGTGGCGATCACCGCGTTGCCTGAAGCCAACGCCTCCAGGCAGGAGAGCGAAGTCCCCTCGCTATGGACGGTGGGGATCAGTGTAATATCAGCCCTCCGGTAGGCACGCGGCATCTCCTCCGGCGACAGCGTCTCCCAGCGGACGCGCCCCGGGTAGCGCGCCATCAGCTCGCGCACATGCCCGGCCTCTTCGGGATCGGCCTGACCGACAAAGTGAAAGACCGCCTCGGGGTACTCCCCAAGGATATCAGGCAACGCTTCGGCCACCAGCCAGTAGCCGCGCGGGCGGTAAAGGCGACGCGGATATAAAATAACCACTTCGGCGCCCTGAGCGGGCGCAACACGAGGCTCAGCCTCTCCTCCGGCGCGAGGCCGGGGGGCAGGGATAAACACCTCCGTATCCACAAAATTGGGGAGGTAAATAAACTTCCCCGCGTGCGCCGCGGCGTCCGCCCGCGCCCAGTTGATCGTGTTGGTATCCACCGAGACCACCGCGTCCAGCCGCGCCAGCGCGGCGCGCAGCGCGTCCATCGCCGGGCGGTTGGCCTGAAAATCAGCATAATCCCAGAAAACACCGTGGCTGATGCCCAGCGCGGCCTCGTCGGAGGGGGCCGAGGTTGCCAGGGAGAAAGGAGAATAAATCACCAGCGCCGCTGGGTGCGGCAAACGATGAAAGACCTCCGACAGGCGCGCCGCCTCACCGCCCACATCCACTCCGCTGACGCGCAGTTCGCCGTAATAGCGCACCCAATAGCCGTTCCCGCACTGCACCACCTCCGGCGCATACCCTTGCTCGCGCAGCAGGCGCGCCAGCTCCAGCAGATACCGCTCCGCGCCCCCGGCGTACACCTCCCGCCCATCAAAATCGAAAAAGGTGTAGGTCAGGATGAACACGCGCCGCGAGGCGGGAACGCCCGGATGACCAAGAGCGATCGGCGAACGATACGAGGATTGAACCGCCCCAAGCGGTGCGGCGACCTTTTTGCGATACAGATGACGCAGACGTTTGAGCGGGGCGAGCACCCCGACCCGTTGGAGGACGCGCCCACCCAGGGCGCGCAGACGCCTCCCTGCCCCGCGGCGGGGAGGCGTTTTCAGAGCTGCGATTTGCCCCCGCAGGGTTTCGATTTCCTGATCACGCGCCAGCAGCGCGGTGGTGTAATCGCGTTCCACCTGGCGCAGGACCCCGATCTGCCGGGCAAGGGTCTCTTGTAAACGATCGGCAGTCTGCTCGAAAGCCGCTTCAGCGCGGGTGGTCAGGCGGGCAACACTCTCCTGACGTTCACGATGGGCAACCGCCACCAAATCACCCACCTGACGCTCAACATCCAGGCGGCGGGCTTCGAGTTCGGCGCGCAGGTGGGCGTCCGCGCGCTGCATCTGGGCAATCAGCGCATCCAGACGAGCAGCGTGAGCTTCATCCCGCGTTGAGAACGCGGCGGCCAGGGCGTCCATCCGGGCGGCCAGGTCGTCCCCCAAACGAGCGGCGTCCACCCGCGCGGCGACCTGCAAAGCGAGAGCATCCGCCAGGGCCGCAGTCAGCACAGAAACACTGGAGGTCGCCCCTCCATCGGGGGCAGCGCCCCAGCCCGGCGGCGCCGGAGCATCATCCACCACACCCAGGGCAGCCACCAGATAGGCAGTCTGCTCCGGGGGCAGGATTCCGCTGCGGTGGACCTCCACCACCTGGCGCGCGCTTTCGGGGTCGAGGCCATCCAGC
>WFTY01000157.1 GCA_015485245.1 Anaerolineales bacterium
TACAAACGCCAGCGCGAACTGCTGGAAAACATCGAGGCGCTGATCTTCAAGCCGCAGGCCGACCGCATCTACTGGGCCGAGATCCGCCCCGGCGGGCGGAGGCTGACCCTGCAGGCCGCCCCGTTGCACGTCGGCCCGCTGGTGCAACAACATATCTGGCACGAGAAAGAATCGGCCATCATCACCTCGGCGACGCTGACCGCCGCCGGGGAGTTCGATTACATCCGCAACCGCCTCTATGCCGAAGACGCCGACGAACTTGCCCTCGGCTCACCCTTCGACTACGAGAACGCCGCCTTGCTCTACATCCCCGACAACATCCCTGAGCCGGGCGACCGAAACGGGCATCAGCGCGCCACCGAGCAGGCCCTGATCCACCTGTGCCGGGCGACCGGCGGGCGCACGCTGGCGCTGTTCACCTCCTACGCTCAGTTGCAACGCGCCTCGCAGGCCATCGCCCCCATCCTTGCCGAGGAGGGCATCATCGTCTACGAGCAAGGGGAGGGCGCTTCAGCGCATTCCCTGCTCGAATCTTTCCGCGACGCCGAGCGCGCGGTGCTGCTGGGAACACGCGCTTTCTGGGAAGGGGTGGACATCCCCGGCGAGGATCTCTCCGTGCTGGTGATCGTCAAGCTGCCTTTCGCCGTCCCGTCAGACCCCATCGTCGCCGCGCGCGCCGAGACCTTTGAGCAACCTTTCTATCAATACACCATCCCCGAGGCCATCCTGGATTTCCGCCAGGGGTTTGGCCGCCTGATCCGCACCGAGAATGACCGTGGCGTGGCGGTGATCCTCGACCGGCGCGTGCTCACCAAGACATATGGGCGCGCCTTCCTGGATTCGCTGCCATCCTGCACGGTGCGCGTTGGCCCGTTGCAAAAGTTACCGGAAGAAGCCGTCCGCTGGTTGAACCTGTGAAACACACCCCCGCCCTGTTCTCCGTCTTGCTCATATTTGCCGCCGCGCTGGGGAGCACCCTCCCGGCAGCGGCTCAAACGCCGTCCCTGCCCACAGATATCACCGCGCTCTCCCTTTCCACCGACGGGCGCTTCCTGGCATTCCTCTCCGCCGCGGATGACCTGGTGGAGGGTGACGCCAACGGGCTGAGTGACGCCTTCGTGCTCGACAGGCTGACCGGGACGCTGGAACGCGTCTCGATTTCGACCACCGGCATAGAGAGCGACGCGCCAATCGAACACCCGCGCATCTCCGCCAACGGACGCTTCATCGCATTCCTCTCCACGGCCACAACCCTGGTGCTCGACGGCGAAGCGCCGGAATCCGGGGTGCGCCAGGTCTACATCCACGACCGCCTGACCGGCCTGACGGAGCGCGTCTCGGTGAACGAACGCGGCGAACCGGGGAACGCCGACTCCAGCGGCGTGAGCATCTCCGCCGACGGGCGCTATGTAGCCTTCCAATCGCTGGCCGACAACCTGGTGCGCGACGACACCAACCAGGTCGCCGACGTGTTCATTCGCGATCGATTGACCCAGCACACCCTGCGCGTCTCCGTGAGCAGCCGCGGCGCCGAGGGCAACGCCCTCTCCGGGGAGCGCTTCGCCCTGAGCGGCGACGGACGCATCGTCGCCTACACCTCGCAGGCCTCCACCCTGGCGGTCGGCTTCGACGCCGTCTCGCGCATCTATCGCTACCAGCGCGTGCTGGCGCAGACTTCCTACAACAATTTGCCGGTGGACGAAAGACAGCGGCAGGTGCTCCAACTTGCCCTCTCACACAACGGCGAGACGCTCGTCGCGCTCACCCTGGCCGATGAAAGCGACTACGAAGTGTTGCTCTTCTCCTCAGACGCCAGCTTGCCCACCACCCTGACCACATTCCCGCTCCCGGCGGAACAGACGAGCGAGCCGCAGATCGCCCTGAGCGCCGACGGGCAAACCTTGCTGCTGCTCACGCCGCAAGGGATAGTACGCCGCTACGACCTGAGCGCCGGGGCAGATTCCGCCCCGTTGCAGGAACCCGCGCGGGAAATCGCCCTCGCCCCGGACGAGATGGTGATCGCCTACCGCCCGGAGGGCGACGCGCCCCCCCTGGCGTTTTTCCAGGCCGCAGATGCCGAGTTCGGCTTCACCCTCAGCGGGCGCGTCGCCGACCCCACCGGGCAACCGCTGGCGCTGGTGACGATCCGGCGCGCCAGCGGAGAGAGCACGCGCAGCGATCAGCATGGCTATTTCTTCTTCAGCGGCGTCCCCGCCGGGGAAGAAGTGCTCACCCCAGAGAAAGAAGGGTTCACCTTCGAACCCGAATCCCTGACCTTCAATGTGGAGGGAGACCAGCAAGAGCTGGCGTTCACCGCCCGCCATGACAAAGTCCTCGAAGAGGCCCGCGCCGATCTGGGGATGCCCTACAGCTTCGATCGCGGTGAAAGCGGGCCGTTCCACGGCTACGCCGCCGGCTATTGCACCGATCTGGTGCTGGACGCCTACACCTTTGGCGCGGATTACAACATCCAATTCGCCCTGGAGCAGGATTACCGCGCCCACCCCGAACACGTCTACCGCTGGCGCGACGCCCGCGATGCTTACGATATGTGGCGCTATCTGAGCTACTCCGGCCAGATGCTTTCCCACGCCGCGCCCTATCAGCCTGGCGACATCGTCTTCTTCGATTGGAGCGAGGATGGTGAAATCGACCACGTGGCCGTGATCTCCGAGGTCACGCCGGACAACCGCCCCAAGAAGATGTATGACGCCACCGGCGTGATTGACAGCAACCCCAGCGGCCTGGCCGCCGAGCTGCCCTGGGAGGCCTTCCACGAGCGCACCGTGCGCGGCCATGCCCGCTGGTCGGGGATGTACGAACCGGTCATCCCGAAAATGCCCACAGGGACGTTTTTGCAAGTCGCCGTCGGCTCGAAAGGGCTGCGCACGCGGTTGATCTCTCCGCAAGGGGCCGCTCTATCGCAAAGCGAACGCGACCTGCCCGGCGGCGTGTTCTACGACCTGGGTTGGGAGCAAAGCCTCAGCCTGCCCGAACCACTGGCGACCGGCGAGGCCTTCACCTTGGAGATCCACAACCCCGCCACTGAGAGCATTCCCTTCGTCTTGCTGGTACAGACCACCCAGGATGGGTACGTGGTCGCTCGCGTGGAACACCGCGGCGAACTCGCCCCCGGCGAAACTTTCAGCCTCCCCCTGGTGCTGACGCTCGACAACGAAGAGCGGTTGAGCGTCTCCGCGCCCACACTACCCGCGCCCTGATGCGCA
>WFTY01000158.1 GCA_015485245.1 Anaerolineales bacterium
GGATTTTAATTGGCTACTACATCCTGGGGTGGGCAACCATCCTGAGAGGGTTGGGACTCGTCCGGGAGCAGGAGCGGCCCGGGGGCAGCCCCCCCCTTCAAGCTCAGGACGCCCCCCGCGGCGTCGTCCTGGCCGCCGCGCTGGGCGCGTGGCTGCTCTTCGGCGCGCTCAGCCCCCTGGCGGAAGCCGTCATCCCAGAGCGCTATCCCCTCATCACCCCGGAGGCGGCACGCGAGCAATTCTTCCAGCAATCCGCCTGCTCTGCGCCCTCCCGGCAAGCGAGTGACGTCGTTTTGCAAGGGCGCGCCCTGTTTCCACGCTTTTACAAAGCCGCTGACGGCTATGGCCGCGGGCCGTGGGCGGCGTATAATTACTTCCCCTTCCCGCGGTTGGGCTTCCTGCTTGCCGGGCCGCAAAACGCCAACGTGCTCCTGCCGATGGACGCGCCGCCGGAAACTTTTCCCCAGGCCGCCGACGCCGTTGTGATCGGCAGGCAGGAAGACGGTTACATCCTGGCCGAGGCCGTGCTGCTGCGCCGCGACGGCCAGACGTGGACATACATCACCGCGAACTGTCAACCATGACCGCCGACCAGCTCAACCAACCTGTTCAAACAATTTGAGCCACCCACCAATGAACGGATGAACCCATGCAACCAATGAAGCACCACACCTACGCAGTCCTCGGCGCGGGCCGTCAGGGCACCGCCGCCGCCTACGACCTGGCGAAATTCGGCCAGGCGGCTGAAATCATCCTCGCCGACCTGAACCGCGAAGCTGCGAAACGCGCCGCCGCGCGCGTCAACCGCCTGATTGGAAAGGAAATCGCGCGCGGCGTACAGCTTGATGTGCGCGAGCGCGCCGCGCTGGAACGCGCCCTGCGAGGCGTGGACGTGACGCTGAGCGCGGTGCCTTACTACTTCAACCTGGAGATCACCAAAGCCTGCATCGCCGCCGGTTCCAGCATGTGCGACATGGGCGGGCACACCGGCGTGGTGCGCCAGCAGTTGGCGCTGGATGCCGAAGCAAAAGCCGCGGGGGTGAGCATCGTGCCCGATTGCGGCATGGGGCCGGGGTTGAACGTCACCATGGCGGCCTACGTGATGGAACAGCTCGATGAGCCGCACGCGGTGCGCATTTACGACGGCGGGCTGCCGCAAAACCCGGCCCCGCCGTGGAATTACGCCCTCACCTTCCACATCAACGGCCTGACCAACGAGATGGACGGGCAGGCGATCTTCCTGCGGAACGGGGAGATCACGCCGGTGGATACGCTCTCCGAGCCGGAGTTCGTTGAAATCCCCCCGCTGGGCCGCCTGGAAGCTGACGTGACCTCCGGCGGGCTTTCCACTTCGCCGTGGACCTTCAAGGGGAAACTCCAGGAGTACAGCAACAAAACGCTGCGCTACCCCGGACACTTCGAGTGGTGGCGGGCCTTCAAGGAACTGGGGTTGTTCGCCGAAGAACCGATTGAGGTCGGCGAACAACGGGTTGCGCCGCGCGAACTGTTCCACACCTTGCTGGAGCCGAAAATCCACGCTGACAAGAACCTGCGCGACATCTGCGTGATGCGCGTGGTCGGCGAGGGGATGAAAAACGGCAAGCCAACGCGCGTGGTGTTGGATCTGGTAGATCGTTACGATGAGACCACCGGCTTCCGGGCGATGGAGCGCCTGACCGGCTGGCACTGCGCCATCATGATGGGCTTCCAGGCGCGCGGCGACGTGCGGACGGGTGGGGTCTCCATGGAAACCGCCGTCCCCGCGGCCGAGTTCATGGAGGCCGTGAGGATCAGAGGCATCCAGTTTGAACTGACCGTCGAGTAAAAGCCTGCCGACCGCCGACAAGCGACAACCCATCACCGTCGACTGTCGGCGGTCGTTTTTAACGCTCACACACAGGCCGTTACCGCGTTCCATCCTCACAAAGCCTTGACAAAGCATCTCGGAGTGATAAAATTCGGTAAATTCACCATAATTTATCACTATCTACCATGCCGTCGCTTCCTGAAACCCGTCAACGCCAAATCCTGACTTACCTGCGCGAGAGCGAGACCCTGACGATCAACGAGCTGGTTGACCGCCTGGGCGTCTCGCCTATGACGGTTCACCGCGATCTGAACCGCCTGGCCGAAGCCGGGCTGGTGCAAAAGATCCACGGCGGCGTCACCCTCCCCGCGGAAACGAGCGAGATCGGCAGCGCACCGCGCTGCGCCATGTGCCATCAGGCCATCCACCCGCGCGCGGCATTCGTCACGCACTGCCCCACCGGCGAACAACAACACGCCTGCTGCCCTCACTGCGGGCTGATGCTCGCCTGCGAACAAACCCAGCCCGCCCTCAGTCTGACCACCGATTTCCTCTACGGCCACATGGTAAACGCCCACCAGGCCGCCTTCCTGATCGGGAGCGGGGTGACGTTATGTTGTATGCCCTCCGTGCTCACCTTTGGGAGCCGGGCGGATGCTGAACGCTTTCAACAAGGCTTTGGCGGCACACTGCTGGATTTCGCACAAGCGCAACAACACCTGCAAAGATTGCACTTGATTGACCCAAACCCCTGAGGAGATTTTGGATGAAACGTTGGTTGACTCTCTTTGTTTTCAGCCTGTTCACGCTCGCGCTGTTGAGCGCCTGTAGCGCGAAAGAGCTCACCGTTCGTGATGCGTGGTCGCGCCCCGCGGCGCAGGGCGGCAACGGCGCCGTCTTCTTCGTGATCGACAACCCCACCGCGCAGGACGACATCCTGATGGGCGTGCAAACAGACATCGCCATGATGGCCAGTCTGCACCGCAGCATCATGAACGGCGATGTTATGAAAATGGAACCCCAAGAATCCGTCAGCGTGCCCGCGAAAGGACAGGTAGCATTCAAGCCTGGCGACTACCACGTGATGCTGATGAACCTGAAACAGGATCTCAACGTCGGCGACACCTTCACGATCACACTACAGTTTAAAAACGCCGGAGAAATCACCCTGGAAGTGCCCGTACAAGAGCAGTAAGAAGTATTTATCCGCAAATTCAGAAAGGCGCTGGTCTCGAGTAACTCGACCAGCGCCGGTTTTCGTTAAGCGCAACCGACGGCGCAATTCTCGGACAGGTTCGAAATCCACCCATTCAGCGCTCAATCAATGGCAGATAGATGTGCCGCTCGGTCTGCGTCCCACACCAGCTCAGAAAACGGCTCAACAACTCCTGACGGGCGGAGTCGCCATCCACTGCTTCAAAGGGGAAAGCCCAGAAGGTGCTCTTGAACACACCGTTCTCCAACGCCAGCGCCGCCGTGCCCTGATCGCCGCTCAAAGCCGGGGAGGCGAACGCTGTCGGAGTCAGGCCATCGCTGAAATTGTAGAAGGGATAACTCAAAGTATACGCCCCCAAGCCGTCAAAGGGCGCGCCCACGCCGTTGACGGTAGTCTGCGTCACGTCGCTGGCGAAGGAATCCACTCCCAGGTAGTTACGCACAAAATCCGTCACGCCGCGGTTCCACAGATAATCCTGCCCACTAAACAGCAGACAACCGCCTGCATCCAGCCAGGCGCTCAAGGCAGCCTCGCCCTCCGCCCCCGGCCCAGCCGGGGACTTCCAGGCGTCGCCGGTGAACCAGATCGTCATGGCGTAGGGTGATAGCTGCTCCGCCGACGGCTCCACGTCGCTGTTGGCCGTATCCCAAACTACATAGTCCATCCCCAGGGCGTCCAGCGCCGCGGTGTACGTTGAGCGCACATCGGGCTGGTTGTCGTCATCATCCACCAGTAAGACTCGCGTCGCCGTCCCGGTCTGGAAACTGGCTTGCGCGCCCGCCGAAAGGCCGCACTGGTTCCCGGCGAACACGCGCCAGAAGTACTGGCTCGAATTCAGCAGCCAGTCCGAAAGTGTCGCCGTGGTTTCGGTGGTTTCCAGGCTGAAGACCACGTCGCTAAAGTCGGGATCGGTGGCGATCTCCAGGCGATAATAATCCGCCCCGGGGACAGCGGCCCACTGGAAGGTTGGGGTGATAGGCTGCCCCTGAGCACCATCAACCGGGGAAGTCAAGGCGGGGATGCCCGGAGTCTCCTGATCCACAATCAACGTAACGGCGTCGCTGTTGACCAGCGCGCCGGATGAGCCGACAATTTCAAAGGGATAACTGCCCGCGGGGATGGAAGCCGTCCCGCCCAGGGTGAGGGTGCTGCTCCCCGGCGGTGAGGCCGGATTCTCGCTCAGGGAAATCACCGCCCCCTCAGGGAGGTTGACCACCCCCAGGGTGATCGGTTCGGAAAACCCGGAGAGCGGGATCAGGTTGACGTCATAGAGCGCCTCAGCGGGGGCGCAAACCTGCACCACATCCGGGGCGGCGTCCACGCGAAAGTCCGCGCCGCAATACGATTTGGCCGCCTGCACCGCCGCCAGGGCGTTGATCTCCCCCCACCCGGTGGCGTAGTTGGGCACCCGCGGCCCATCGCCGGTGCCATCATCATAGGGAATGGGCGTGGCAGTGCTCTCGATCAGCGTCTCGGTGGCGGCATATTCGCCAACCAGACAGGGAGCGGCATCCCACATCAACGCCACCAGGCCGGAGACGTGCGGCGCAGACATCGAAGTGCCTGACATCAGGCGGTAATCATTCCCGCTGCGATCCGCTGAACGGATGCCGACGCCGGGAGCGACAACCTGCGGTTTCAGGTTGGGGAAGCCGTTCGGGTTAGCCACATCGGGATCATCCGTCGGCCCCCAGTTGGAATGCGAGGCGTATTGCCCATCCGTAGCCCCCGTCGACCCCACCGCGGTGACGTTGCCATAGCGCCCCGGATTGCCCACCGTGTTCAGACCGGGCGGAGCGTCGAACCCGCAACTGGTGTTGTTGCCATTAGAAAACACCGGATAGATGCCTGCTGCCAGCCAAGCATCCACCATCCCTTTGTACCAGGTATCCAGATATTGGTTACAATCACCCCAGGAATTATTAATAACGTGCGGGCGTTTAGTCGGATCGGGGTTCTGGCGATTGAGATCCCAGGGAGCAAGCAGAAACTGCCCGCACTCCAGCAGTTCACTGTCATTGCCTTCAAAAGCCTGGCAGGCGATCCAGGTCGCCCCGGGAGCCATGCCAATTCCACCAGAACCAATCATAATCCCCATGGTGTGCGAGCCATGGCCGTGCCAGTCGTTCGGCACCGGGTCGCTGCCCCCAATGGACGGGTCCCACCAGTTGTAATTATGGTCGAACGTGCCGTCGCCCAGGTTGCCGCGGTATTGATTCACCAGAGCCTCGTGCGTATAGTTCACCCCGGTGTCGATATTGGCGACCACAATGCCGCTGCCATCGTACC
>WFTY01000159.1 GCA_015485245.1 Anaerolineales bacterium
GTATTTGCCCTGGCTCGCGAAACCGATGGGGCGCATCGTCAAAGCGCTGGGGCTGGCGCATCTACAAATCCCCTACTGGATGGGGCAGACCCTCGTCCTGGCCCGCCCGATGGGGTAAAACCACGAAGCATACGAAGGGAGAGAAAAAATCCCTTTGTGTTTCTTTGTGAACGTTGTGGTTTGAAAGGAAAAACGTGAGCGAAAAAGAAAACGTTGTCGTTCTCGGCGGCGGGATTGGCGGCCTCTCGGTGGGGTATTTCCTCGCCCGTACCGGCCGCTATCACGTCACCGTGTTGGAAAAAGCGCCCGTCATCGGCGGGCTGTGCGCCAGTTTTGAGCACGATGGCTTCACGCTGGATTACGGCGCGCACAAAATCTACTCGGTCATCCCCGGCGTGCTGGATGAAATCCGTGACCTGATGGGTGAGCGCCTGCTGACGCTGCCCAAGAAGAACCGCCTTTTCCTGCGCGGCCATCTGGTGGACTATCCCCTCAAACTGGGGAATCTGGCTTCGGTCTTGGGGTTTGGTACTTTCTTGAAGCTGGGGATTGGCTACGCCCTGGAGCTGGCGCGCGGATTTGCGAACCGTCAGCCCCCGCGCAGCTACGAGGAATACATGATTCAACGCTTTGGCCGCCCGGCCTATGAGTTGGTCTTCGAGCCGCTGGCAGATAAGGTGTGGGGTGACCCAGCCACGCTGCACCCGGAGATGGCGCGAGCGCGCGTCCCGGCCTCGGGGGGGCTGGAGGTCATCCTCAAATTGTTGGGGATCAAGAAAGAAACCGCCGAAACCAACGCCGAGTTCTTCTACTACCCGCGGGCGGGGTTTGGCGACCTGCCTCAGGCGATGCGCGAGGAGATCGAAGCCCGCGGCGGCCAGGTGCTGGTGAACGTGGAGGTGCAGGGCTTCGAGAGAGACGCCAATCGCGTGCGCTCCGTGCGCGCCGCGGTGGACGGCCAGCCGCAGGAGTTCCCCTGCGATTACTTGGTCTCCTCCATCCCGCTTTCGCTGCTGGAGCGCATGATATTCGGAGAAGGCGAATCTGCCGCCGCAGACGAGTTACAGTTCCGTCATTTGGTGTTGGTATATGTGTTTGCCAAACGCGACTTGGCGTTAGAAGATCAGTGGATTTTCTTCCCGGAGCGCGAGTTCATCTTCAGCCGCATCTTCGAGCAGAAACAGATGAACCCCGAACTTGGCCCGGAGGGGCGCACGACGATTTGCTGTGATTTCACCTGCGACGAGGATTCCTGGCAGTGGGCTGCCTCGGATGATGAATTGGCGCAGAAAGCGGTTGAGGGGTTAGTGAAGGCTGGTTTCGTCACCGCTGATGAGGTGGAGAACACGCTGGTGCTTCGGCGGCGGAACTTCTACCCTCGCTATGATTTACAGTATGTGGAGAAGATGAAGGCCGTGGACGCGCGTTTGCAGCAAGTGGAGAACCTGCTGCTCACCGGGCGCATTGGGATGTATAACTATAACAACTCGGATCACTGCGTGGATATGGGGCGCTTCATCGCCGAGAACCTGACCGCGGGTCGCCCGCCAGTGGAGGTGTGGAACGACCTGGCGCAGCGCGTCGCCGCTTATAAAATTGTGGATTAATCCAGCAGTCTCCCGCAGGTTCAAGACCTGCGGGAGACTGTGGGCTATCGTCTGCGTCTCCAGGTGATCAGGACGTACATCGGGAACGGGAGCAGCCCCAAAACGGGGAAAAGCCATTTCAGCAGGTAGAGGTAATCCTCCTCGCCGCATTCCGGATTCTCGTCAATAATCTCGTTTCCCTCTGGCCCGTAGACCCCTATCAGCGTCTCAATCACGGTTTCGCTGTACCCGGCCTGCTGGTAGGCTTCGCGGATCAATTCAGGGTTCGCTTCTATTTCGTCAAGATCGTGCTCGACGACCACGCCGTAATCCGCGTCCAGCAGCCACCAGGTATCGGCCTCTTTGTCCACACGAGCGCGCACCACTACGTGCCCATCCAACCCGACGACGCTTGCTTTAACGCGGTTGCGCTTCAGGATGTCGGCCAGGATTTTGGATGCCTGTGAACACACGCTGACCGAGCGTTCAATCGCCCGCTCGGCGCGACAGAATTCATAGTTGCCGTTTTCTCCTCGTAGTTTACCAAGCAGGTAGATCAGGTAGTTCTCTCGCGGGCGAATGCGCAGGTTGAAGGGGTTGCCAGGGTCGTTTTCCTCCCAGTAATGCACCGTGCCGTCAAAGATCAGTTGGGTCAGCCGCTTGACGTATTCGGGATATTGTTCGTCGATCGCAGCGATGCGGTTCATTTGCTGATAGACTTCCTCGGCTTCGTATTGCACCACCCGGTTTTTGCCGCCATATTCGATCCCCTTGTAAACCGCCGGGTTG
>WFTY01000160.1 GCA_015485245.1 Anaerolineales bacterium
ATGCCGTGCTCGGCCAGGTATTGGCCGGCCAGGTTGACGGCGTATTGCTTCTTCGACATGGCAAACTGTGCGCCGCCCTCGACGGCGACCTGTTTGAGGCCGCTTTGTTCAGCGGCCAGCACGGCGGCCTCAACGGCTTTGTCGATCAACGCGCTGCGCGTTTCCGGTGTGTCCACTGGCGGCGCGTAGTTGGAGAATTGATTGTTGACCTCGGCCTCGATCAGCGTGGCGATTTCACTCACATCAATCGGGATGCCGGCGCGATCGAGGTAGCGCTGTACGGCGTCGATGGCGTATTGTTTTTTCTCCGAGCCGCTTTTGAGTTGCCCGGCGAATCCGGCTTGTTCGGCGGCTTTGACGGCCAGTTGTACGCCTTTTTCGATCATCGCCAGTTGTTCGGCGGTGAGCTTTTGCTTGATCTCGACGGCCTTGCTGCGCATCCATTGAAAGGCTGCGGCGACCAGGATAGGGATGGCGATGATGATGAAGGCCTGCGCCAGCAGGGCGAAGAAGTTTGTCAGAGGGTTTGCGGTATCCATGTTTCCTCCTCAAGAAACGGTTGGCTTATCGTTATCGCCGCGGGTGGGAGGCCGTCAGCCGTTTATGGATGGCGCGCAGCCCCGGTTGGAAGGCCGCGCTTATCCGGCGAGGGCTGACGGTTGACGCTACGGCAGCCCGATGGCCTCCTTGACCTCAGCGATGGTTTGTTCGGCAATCACTTTGGCTCGTTTGCCGCCGTCGTTTAACACGTCCCATACTTGATCGGGGTTCTGCGCCCACGCCGCGCGACGTTCGCGGAAGGGGGCCAGGTTGTCGTTCAGGTTGCGGGCGAAGATTTTCTTGCAATCTACGCAGCCGATGCCGGCGCGACGGCACTCGGTGTTGATCATCTCGACTTCCTCGGCCGAGGAGAAAATCTTGTGCATGGTGAACACGTTGCACACATCCGGGTTGCCGGGGTCGCTGCGGCGCGCCCGCTGCGGGTCGGTGACCATCTGCATGACGCGCTTTTGCGTCTCTTCGGGGGTGGCGGCCAGCTCGATGTGGTTGTTCAGGCTCTTGCTCATCTTGCTGACGCCGTCAATGCCCAGCACTTTGGGAACCTGCGTGGCTTTCATCTGCGGTTCGACCAGTACGTCCGTCTTGTAGCGATAGTTGAAGGAGCGCACCACTTCGCGGGTGAACTCGATGTGCGGGGCCTGGTCGATGCCCACGGGGACGAGCACCGCTTTGTAGAGGGCGATATCGGCGGCCATCAGCACGGGGTATCCCACCAGCCCATAATTGACGTTGTGCGGCTGCTGGCGGATTTTCTCTTTAAACGTTGGTAAATCGGTGAGTTTGCCCAGCGGGGTGACCATCGAGAAGAAGGTGTGTAGCTCCATCACCTCGGGAACGTGCGACTGGATGAAGATGATGCTCTCATCCGGGCGCAGGCCGGCGGCCAACCAGTCGAGGGCCATCTCGTAGGTGTTCTGTTTCAGGTTTTGCGTGGTCTCTACTGTGGTCAGGGCGTGGATGTCAACGATGCTGTAAATGGTATCTTTGTATTCATCCTGCAAGGCGACGTAGTTTTTAATCGCCCCCAGGTAGTTGCCCAGGTGTTGGCGTCCGGTTGGCCGGGCGCCTGAAAAGACCCGGCCTTGCTTTTTTCCTGTCTCTGTCATGCGTTCTCCTTCGAGATGCGACCGCCAATGGCGGCGAGAACCTCACCGATCTCGGCGTGGCGGCCGGTTTTTAGTTTCGAATAGACCAGTGCATTGTCGGCGCTGACCTCAAAGCGGCCTCCATCGGAGGGAATCAGCGTGATGGATTCAATCTGTTGCTCATACTGGTTGAGCAGCGCGCCCGTCAAACTGAGGGCTCGAGGGCGATAGCCTCATACAGCGCAGTATTCAATCTTGATTTTCATGTGGCATCACCTTTGTGTGGTTGAAACAGGTCTGGAATTGGTTGTGTGCAAGCGGCTCTGCGGCCGCGCCCTGAGTATATCATAACGATGGAATTTGAAGCACAAAAGCCCCCGTCGCGCCGCACGCGACGGGGGCTTTGGGAGGCTGGGCAGGTTTATGGC
>WFTY01000161.1 GCA_015485245.1 Anaerolineales bacterium
ACGTTCTTGAGATGAAGGGTGACTTGCTGCCCCACGCGCAGTTCCAGTTTGGAGGGGGTGAATTGAAATTCGGAGAGCTCGATGGTGACTTCCACCGGCCCGGCGGGGGCCTGTGACCCACCGCAGGCTGTCAGCAAGAGCGCAAGAGCCAGTAACAGGGTAACGAATAAAAAGCGTTTCATTTGAAGTATACTCCTCATAGGTGTTGGTTAGTTTTTATGGGGTAAAAAGGTTGTCAGGGGGCGTTGGCCTGCATGGCTTCAACCCAGGCGGCGAATTCTTCCGCCGTCACAACCTCAACGCTGGCCCGCATGCGGGCGTGGCCGGTGCCGCACAATTCAGCGCACTGCACCCGCAGGTTGGGGTTTTCTTCGAAGGTGCCAGTTTCTGTCACGGTGAGGTACATCGTGGTTGTCAGGCCCGGTACGGCGTCGATCTTCATGCGGAAAGCAGGCACCCAGAACGAGTGAATCACATCCACCGAGGAAACCTCGAAGCGGATGCGAGTGTCCACGGGCAAAACCAGCGTATCGGCTTTATCGATGGTGATGTCGTATTCCGGGTAGGTGAATGTCCAATTCCACTGTTGCCCCTCAATCTGCACGACCATATCTGCCGTGGGGTTGGAGCGCAGTTCGCTCACGCCGGTAAAGCCAGGGTGGATGAGCACGATGACCGCCAGCAACCCGGTCACGATCAACCAGGTCAGCCAGACTGACGTGGAACCATGCAAGGCTGGCCCATCTTCGGAGAGGTCATCTTCTTTGACGCGATAACGGAAGATGCTGTAGAACAGGGCGACGAGCACGAAGGTGAATACCGGGAAGCCCAGCACCAGCAGCAGGTTAAAGGCTTCGTCGATCAGTTCGCCTTCAATGGAGTAAGGTGGTGAGGCGATGAAGCGCCAGGAGGGCAACAGCATCTCACCGACGAAGGTGAGCACAAACCAGATGATGCTGGCGTAAATCAGGTCTTTGTTCTTGCGTTCCATGATCTGCTCCTACGGCCCAAACAGGTAGAGAATGGGGTAAACGAAGATCCAAACCACATCCACGAAGTGCCAGTACACCACGCCGCTTTCGGCGCCCCAGTGATCCTCGGGGCTATATTGCCCTCGCTTTCCCTGAAAGAAAATGATGATCAGGATGATCAGCCCGGTGAGCACATGGAAGGCGTGCATCCCGGTGATGGCGAAGAACAGGGTGCCATAGCCTGTGGAGGGCGGGGCGAAGTGCAATGCCTCCGGCCATTCGACGGCGACGACGACGACCAGGAAGACCAGCCCCAGGATGATGGTGATCGCCAGGTTGCGCAGAAAACCTGTCCGGTCGCCCTGGGCGATGCGCACTTCGGCGCGGTTGGCTGTGAAACTGCTGATAAGCAGGATGGTGGTGATCCCCAAGCCAAGCGTCTGGTTGAGTTCTTCGGGACGGTAGACGCCTTGCATCAGGAAACGGGTGAACAGCAAAGCGATGAAGATCATGCTCTCTGAAAGGATAAACAGCCACAGCCCCAACCGGCGGGTGACCAGTTGATATTTGGAATCGTGTGCCAGGGTGCTCATTCGTGTGCCTCCGCAGCGTCCATTTGAAGGGTTTTACCCAGGTGCATGTAGTATTGCACCACCAGCGCGGCTTTCCCGATCATAATCAACGCCATCAAGGGGATGGATGCTGCCACGCGTCCGGTGGCGATGAAGAACTCGAGGATGGTCAGCACCGCCAGGCTCAGGAAGACGTACGCGCCACGCTTAAGCAGGTTGGTGTTATTTTCGGTGGTCATCAAACTCTCCAATCTGTAAACATAGGGTTGTTGATCTGCTGGTCAGTCTGCCGCCTCTGCCTGAGGCGCGAGGACGGCGTGCACCGAGCCTTCGACGCCGTAATCATACGGGTGACCGGTGACGGTGGGGATTTGGTGGAAGTTGTGCTCGATAGGCGGGGATTCGATTTGCCATTCCAGCGTGCGCGCTCCCCAGGGGTTGTTCGCCGCCTGCGGGCCGCGCACCCAGGAGTTGACCACGTTATAGATAAACACCAGGAAGCTGGCTCCCAGCAAGAACGCCGAGGCGCTGACCCACATGTTGGTGCCAGCCAGCTCGGGGATGTAGTCGGCGATACGCCGGTTCATGCCGTTATACCCCAGCCAGAACATGGGCAGGAAGACGGCCTGGAAACCGAGGAACATCCACCAGAAGTGCAGTTTGCCCAGCTTCTCGTTGAACATGCGTCCGGTGATTTTGGGGAACCAGTAATAGATTCCGGCAAACAGAGCGAATATCTCGCCGCCCACGATGGTGTAATGGAAGTGCCCCACAACCCAGTAGGTGTCGTGCAATTGCAGATCGGTGGCGACGTCGGCGTTGAAGATGCCGGTTAACCCGCCGATGAGGAAGTTGAACACTACCGCCAGGGCGAAGAGCATCGGCGTCTTCAGCCTCAGCTTGCCCATCCAGATCGTCCCCAACGCGCTGAGGAAGATGATCCCCGTGGGGATGGAGATGAACTCGGTGGCGGCCATGAAGGGCACGGTCATCCAGTCGGGCATGCCGCTGGTGAACATGTGATGCGCCCAAACCGTGGCGCTCATCGCCACGATGCCGAAGAACCCGCCGATGGCCCATTTGTAGCCGTACAAGGGTTTGCGGGCAAAGGTGGGGAGGATTTCAAGCATAATGGCGAAGCCGGGGATGATCATCACGTAGACCGCCGGGTGTGAGTAAATCCAGAAGATGTTTTCGTACAGCAGCGCCCCGCCGCCCTGATCTGGCGCGAAGAAGGCTGTCCCCGCGACCCGATCGAGCACGACCATAAACAGGCCGGTGAACACAAACTGGGTGAAGATCAGGCTGAGGAAGGATGTGGTGAACACGCCCCAGGTGAAGATCGGCAACCGCCCCCAGGTCATGCCTGGCGCGCGCAGACGGATCACGGTGATGAGGATGTTCAGCGCTCCCAGGATGGAAGATAACCCCAGGGTCATAAAGGCCAGTAAGAAGAACAGTTTTCCCAGCCCCGCGACGGTGCTTAACGGCGGGTAGGCCGTCCAGCCGAAGTCAAAACCGTAATCCGCTCCCTGGAGCAGGTTGGCGCCCAGAATTAAAAAGACGACCGGCGGGGTCGTCCAATAGCTTAACGCGTTGATGCGTGGAAAGGCCATGTCCTCCGCGCCAATCTGAATGGGCATGACAAAGTTGCCAAACGCGCCGATGATGGCTGAGACGGCGACGGCGATCATCAGGATGCCGTGGGTGCTCATCACCGTGTTGAATTCCTTCGGGCTGAGCCAATCGCGCCCCGGTCGCATCAGCTCGTAGCGGAAGGCCATGGCAAAAGCGCCGGCGAGGAAGAAGATAAGGGCGAAGGTGACCAGGTACTGCACCCCGATGACCTTGTGGTCGGTGGAGAACATGAAGTACCGTTTCCAACCGTGGGATTCTTTCGTCGGCGGGGTTTTGTTCTCCAGGCCAAACCAGCTGCGGGCCCAGTGATCCCACACCCCGGCGCCTAACAGCCAGCCAGCGAAAAAGAAGACATAGCCGATGGCGAAGGGCGCTTCTGTGCCGCGTTCGACCCCCAGGGAGATGCTCAGCCAGTAACCGGCCAGATATCCAACGACACCAAAGAGAATTCCTTTTATCCAGGACATTTTCTTGCTGCCTCCATTTGTTGTTTATGTGTGTCATTCGGCGCAGCGACAACCCGCAACGGCGCGGATCGGTTGGGGCAGGGCCGAACCGCAGCATCGCGTAGCTAGCATTGCCGAAAGTTAAGGGCTTCAACAAACACTATAGGCGATTTTTGGTTTGGAAGACATCCAGCGAAGAGATGATTGAGGATGGATTTTGCCAGTCATCCAGAAGGATGATTTCCCCCTCCACAGATTGGCGGATCAATGCAGGTTAGCGCTGGTTTTGAATGATGCCCAGGGCGAGCGCCCGGCGCACCGCGTCGGTGCGGTTGGCTGCCCCCATTTTGTCGAGGATGTTGCGCACATGGGTTTTGACCGTGGCTTCGGAAATCGTCAGGCGTTGGGCGATTTCCGCGTTGGTGCCCCCCTGGGCGATCAATTGGAGCACCTCGGTTTCGCGCTTGCTTAACGGTGAGGTGGCGGCCGGTTGGCTTTGCCAGTGGCGGGCGGCTGTTTGCATCACCTGGGCGGTGATTTCCGGGGAAAGCACGCTGCCCCCGCTGACGACCTGGCGGATGGCCTGACAGAGGTTTGCCGGGCGGGTGCTTTTGAGCAGGTAGCCGTCTGCGCCGGCGGCCAGGGCGGCCATCAGGTCGTCGCTATCCTGGGAGACGGTCAGCATCAGGATGCGCGGGTTGCACAGCGCTTTGAGTTCAGGAATGCACTGGATGCCCCCCACGCCGGGCATGTGCACATCCATCAGCACAACCTGAGGCGGACGTTGACGGCTGAGGGCGATGGCCTGTTCGCCGTTCTCCGCTTCGCCGACCACGTAGAGGTCATCCTGTTCTTGCAGCACCGACGCCAGCCCGCGGCGGAACAGCTCGTGGTCGTCTACGATCAGTACGCCGATTTTTTCAGGAGTTGCCATTGTTGAGGATTTTCGCAGAGATTGGCAGGCGAATCTCGATAATGGTGCCGTTGGCGGGTGCGCTGATGATCTGGAAATCAGCGTCCATCAGCTCGGCACGCTCGCGCATGATTTTCAGCCCGTGCTGGTCGGTCGAGGCGATGCTTTCGGGTTTGAACCCGTTCCCATCATCGCAGATACGCAGCACCAGCCAGTCCGCCGTCTGTTGCCATTCCAGCCAGGCACGTTCTGCGCCGGAATGTTTGCGGATGTTCCCCAGTCCTTCCTGGATGATGCGCAGCAGTTGCACCTGGCAGTCGGGCGTTAATGGCAGCTCTGGCGGTGGGGTGGTCTCGACCGGGATGCCGGTGCTCTGGTGGAAATGCGTCAGGATTTGCCCCAGCCATTTTTTGATCGTCGTCCCCTCGGTCTTAAAGCGCAGGCCGTCAATCGCCTCGCGGACGTCGTTATAGGCTTCGTTGATGAGCGTGTCGATCTCCTCGATGGCGGCGAACACCCTGTCCTCCTCCCCGGCGGCGATCCAGTGGTTGATCTGCCCCATGCGCAGTTGCAGGTAGCCGAGGGTTTGCGCCAGCCCGTCGTGGATCTCGCGTGCCAGGCGGTTTCTTTCCGCCAGGGCGGCCTGATGTTCCACCTGGGTATACAAGCGGTGGTTTTCGATCAGCAGAGCGGATTGGGCGGCGACGGTTTCCACCAGTTGAGCTTGGCGGCGTGTGAACGCCTGGGTGTCGCTGGACCAGAGGGCAACACAGCCCAGCAACTCTTCGTCGGACCACATGGGGGCGATCAGCAGCGAGCGCAGCACTTCCGTGTTCTCCGAATCCAGGGTCAGGTCGCTGATGACGAAGGGGGTTTTGGTCTGGAATGCGCTGTTGGCCAACCCCTGGACGAGCGCGGCCCGCGGCCCCAGATCGGCCCCGGCGCTGGCCTGGAGTTCCAGCTTCCCCTGTTCTCCATCGGCCAGAAAGATCAACCCGCCGTTGATATTCATGGCGCTGACCAGGTGGGCGAGCATATCGGCCAGTTCTGTGTGCAGGTCGTACAGTTTGCGCGCTTTTTGCAGGCGGAAGAGGGTGTTCAGCTCACGGGCGCGGTAGTGCTGGCTTTCCAGCGCCAGGGAGATTTCTTTCGCCAGGCTGGTCAACAGGATGTGCTCGGTTTCTGTGGGGCGTTCGGGATCGTCGAGGTAGATGTTGATAATGCCATAGAGCCGGTTGCCGCGCGCGAGGTCGAGGCAAACCACTTTGCGGAACGACGCGGCGGCGGTGTTTTCGTTCAGCAAGGGGCAGGTTTGCGAATCAACAGCCCAATGTGCGGAGCAGTGTGCACACACCTCCTTCACGGCGGCGGAGGCGATGTGACGGCTCCAGGCGGCGAATTCCTCGGGAGTCAGCTCGCCGCGATGAATGGGGGGCAGCGGGCGGGCGTGTTCGTCGAAGAGGATGAGCGAACAGCCGGCGGCGTCAACGGCGTCAATCGCCAGGGTGAGCACGCTTTCCAGCAGGGCTTCCTCGTCCTCCGCCTCGGCGAGTTTGCGGTTGGCCTGAACCAGGAATTCCATACGCTGGTTGGCCTGCTCCAGCGAGATGAGCGCGGCCTCAAGTGCTTGCTGCGTGCGTTCAGTTTTGAGGATGTTTTCTTTTAGGGATGAGAGCGCCAGCCACGCCAGCGTTGGCCCTACCAGGCCGTAGAACAACATTTGCGTGGCGAAGTGTTCCCAGCGGGGGAGGTGCGCCAGCCAGGTGTGTTCGATGACCTGGTGCACAAAAACCAGCAACAACGCCAGCAGGGGGGCCTGCCATTGGAGCTGGTGGACGCGCTGGAACAACCAGGAGTGGTGACTGCTGGATTTCATGCTACCAGTTTAACATATATTCCCTGTCGCCTGAGGTGCGTCGTTCGGGCGCGGTCAATCTGCCGCCTGCGCGCGTTCCAGCACGCGGCGCGCCTGCTGCACCAGAGGCATGTCAATCATGCGTCCGTCCAGGGCGAAGGCGCCCGCACCGGCAGCTTGCTGCGCTTCAAATGCCTGCACCACGCGCTGTGCCCATTTCACCTCTTCTGCCGATGGGGCGTATACCTGATGGACGACGGCGATCTGCGCCGGATGGATGAGTTGCTTGCCGGCGAAGCCCATTTCCAGCCCCTGGCGGGCCTCTCGTTCCAGGCCTTTCGCGTCACGGAAGTTGGTGTACACGATGTCTATCGCCTGCAGGCCGAAGGCGGCGGCGTAGGTCGCTACTTTGCTGCGTGCGTAGAGCACCTCGGTGTTGTGAGAGGTGCGCACCGCGCCGAGGCTGGTGGCGAAATCCTCCGCGCCGAAGATCAACGCCACCAGCCTCGGGCTGGCTTGAACGATCTCCCGCAGGTGGACCACCCCGGCGGCTGTTTCGATAATCGCCAGCAGGGAGGTGCTGCCCGCGGCGATTCCGGCGGCGCGCTCCACTTCGCTCAGTTGGGCGTCCAGCGTTCGCAGGCTTTCCGCGCTGTTCACCTTGGGGAGCACGATCCCGTCCGGGCGCAAGGGAGCCACCGTTTCCAGGTCGGCGGTATAGAGAGGTGTATCCAGGGCGTTGAGGCGCACCAGGCGTTCGCTGCGGCCAAAGTCCAGCGTTTGCAGCGCCCGCGCCACTGTCTCCCGGGCTTCGGCCTTGCGGTCGAGGGCCACGCCGTCCTCCAGATCCATGCAGACGCAGTCGGCCTCCAGTTCGCGGGCTGCTTTTTCGATCTTGCGCCAGTCTGAGCCGGGCATGTAGAGCAGCGAGCGTCGCAGGCGCATCAGGTGGTTTCCTCCGGTTTTCGCAGGAACATCACGGTGCGTTCCAGTTCTACCACCACCGTGCCATCCTGCTTGCGGCCGGTTTGACGCAGGCGCACGATGCCGACTCCGGGGCGGGATTTGGAGGGCCGCTTTTCGAGCACCTCGGTTTCAGCGTAGATGGTGTCGCCGTGAAACACCGGCGCGGGGTGGCGCACATTTTCATAGCCCAGGTTGGCGACGATGGTGCCGTCGGTCAGCTCGTTGACGCTCAGGCCGACCACCAGGCCGAGGGTGAAGATGCCGTTGGCGATGCGCTGGCCGAAGGGCGTTTGAGCGGCGAAATCCTCGTTGATGTGCAATGCCTGATCGTTGAGCGTGAGCGCACAAAAGAGCACGTTGTCCATTTCGGTGATCGTGCGCCCGCGGGCGTGCTTGAAAACCTGGCCGACCTCGAGTTCTTCGTAGTATTTACCGGGCATAAGTTGCTCCTTGTGTTTCCAACCACGGAGAGGCGGAGTCCACGGAGCATTTTGGTTGGGTTTTATAAGAACTCCGTGCTCTCTGCGTCTCTGTGGTGAATTCGCCGGGTAACTGTGTAAGCGCCATCCTCGGCTGCGATGATTTACTCACGAAACTGCGGGTGGGTGGCAGCTATTCCATTTCAACAAGGCGCTGATCTTTTTCCACCTGCTGGCCGGGTTCGACATGCAGGGTTTTGACGCGCCCCTCGGCGGGGGCCTGAATGCGGATTTCCATTTTCATGGCCTCGAGCAGCAGCAGCGTTTGCCCGCGGGCCACGTTCTCTCCAGCGGCCACCTGGACGGCGCGCACAGTCCCCGGCATGGGGGCGTGC
>WFTY01000162.1 GCA_015485245.1 Anaerolineales bacterium
AGATCGACGTGGCGAAGAAAGTTCGCGCCGTGTTTGAACAGACCGACGAAGTGGTGGATGTGGATGACAGCGTTGAAGATCCCGCTCCGCGCTTGATCCTGACGGTTGATCGCCAGCGCGCAGCGCTGCTGGGTGTGGCGCAGGAGACGATTGTGGCCGCACTTGCTGCTGCTCTGGGAGGCGAGGATGTGGGCTATCTCCACGGCTCGCGCACCAAATACCCCCTACCGCTGAGAGTTGAACTGCCCGTGGCCGACAAGGCTGACGCCCAGATGCTGCTCGACCTTGAGGTGGACAGCCACAGCGGCGAACTGGTGCGTTTGTCCGAGATCGTCTCCATCGTCGAAAGTGAGCGTGAGTACACCATCTATCACAAAGACCTGCTGCCGGTGGTTTTCGTGACCAGTGACGTTTCCGGGGGGACCGACAGCCCGCTCTACGGCATGTTCGATATCTTTAGCACATTGGCGGAAACCCCGGTGTTTGGCGGGCATGTGCTGGAGCAGGCCTTGCTGGATCAGCCAGACAACCCCTACACCTATAGCCTGAAATGGGACGGTGAGTGGAAGGTGACCTACGAGACGTTCCGCGACATGGGCATCGCCTACGGGGTGGGAATCATCATGATCTACCTGTTGGTGGTGGCGCAGTTTCGCTCCTACATCGTGCCGCTGGTCATCATGGCCCCCATCCCGCTAACGGTGATTGGTGTCATGCCGGGCCATGCACTGCTGGGGGCTAACTTCACCGCCACCTCGATGATCGGCATGATCGCCCTGGCAGGGATCATTGTGCGTAATTCCATCCTGCTGGTGGATTTTATCAACCAGTCCGTGGCGCAAGGCATGCCTTTTGAGGAGGCGGTCATCCGCTCCGGTGCCGTCAGAGCCAAACCTATCGTACTGACTGGCCTGGCAGCGATGATTGGCGCACTGTTTATACTCGATGACCCCATCTTCAATGGCCTGGCCATCGCGCTCATCTTCGGCATCCTCGTGTCCACCGTCTTGACGCTGGTGGTGATACCGGTGATGTACTACGCTTTTATGCGCAAGAAAATGGCGCATCATACCAGCGTTTGAGGCCCTGTTATTTGGGATCCTGTATTTGGGATCAAGTGCAGGCATAAAAAAGGGCGCTATCATGGCGCCCTTTTTTGTTGCCGCGCGGGCTGTTTTTAAAATACCTCAGACCGCCTTGGGGCTGTCGCCGTCGTGGTCATCGCCGCGGCGCTGTTTTTCACCCTCCTCCTTGCCTGCTTCTGGTGCTTTATAGGAAACCACCCACTTGGGCCCGTTGAGCGCTTCTCTGCCTTTGCGGCTATTGAGGCTGACCATGGCGATGCGTTCGCATTTGGGGCAGGTGGTCTTGTCGTAGACCCACAGGTGGTAGAGGGTCCAGGCGACGGGGATGATCATGAGCACGAAGATGGCGGAGAGGATCGACAGGCTGATAAACGTCATCCAGATCATGGCATCGACGAAGAAGCTGCCGGCCCCTTGTTTGATCGGCTTGCCGACGTGATAGCAGGAAGTGCAGACTCGATCTTTCATTTTATTTTTCCTCGATAGCCGTTACGAATCACAAACACCCTTCGTGCTGGATTTAACGGTAGTGTAGTTCGTTCAATGGTGTTTGTGTGGTGCGGTTGTCTTTGGCAATCATAATATCTATCGGCACGATGTCCTGCGGTTACAAGGCGTTGTGATCATTGACAGACGCCCCCTGTCCAGTGATTGCGGTGACGAGTGGTTTATTGTGTCAAGCGGACATTAACCCCAGATGAATTCCGGCTGAATCAAGACGTTGGCGCGGCAGCGCCTGCTGGATACCGTCGTGTTCCAGTGTTTGATCTGAGGTAAAATGCGCCCCCTATGTTTTTTACCGATGACCGTATTCACTTCTTCCGCCCCCTGGTGGGCAAATACCGCGAGCAGACGCTGGAGTGCCTGCGTCAGCTCTACGGCCAACTGTACAGCGCCATGGCGGACTATCGCCGTACCCTGAACCGGGTGCAGGTGATTGAAATTTTCCAGGAGGCGATTACCCGCACGCCCGTGCTGGAGGGCGAGGAGGGGGAGTCGGGCGTGCTGGTGAAGTCCGAGCGTGAACGGGCGAGCTGGATTCTGAACCAGCTGCTGGAGTACGGCTGGCTGGAGCGCCTGGTGGACGCGGCCACCTTGCAGAGCAGCTACGCCTTTACCCGCGTCGGCCGTCTCTTCACCCAGCCCATGGTGGAGACCGCTGGCGGACATTTTCGTACCCGCCACCGCAACACCCGCAATACCCGCAACGCCTTGCAGTCCTTTCTCGATAAGGGCGAGGTCTACGACCTGCTGGATGCTTTTGAGTATTCCGAACGCATCGTGAGCGATTTCAGTGACGTGATTGCCGAGCTGGATGAGCGCACCCGCGACCTGGTTCACGACGTCGAGGTACAGCGGGCCAGCGACGAGTTTTTCGACTTTATGGAGAAGCGCTTCACTCCTGACCTGGCCATCCGCCTGACCACCGACAGCGTGGAGAAGTACCGTGACCAGATTCAGGGCCTGATCACCACCGCCCGGCGCAAACGCAACGAGTTCAAGGCCGATGCTGAGCGAGAGCTGCGCAAAGTGGCGCCGGAGCTGCTGAGCGACACACAGCCCTCGCTCTACCTCATGATTCTGGACGGCATTGAAGGGCGCATGCACTCGGCCTCTGACATTATGTTGCCGGCGCTGCGCCATGCGCTCAATGGCTTTACCCGGCGGGCAGATATCATTATCCGCCAGCTCAGCTACGCTGGTGCCAGCCACCAGCACCAGCTGCTGGAGCGTTGCCAGGCGCTGGCGGGGTTGTCTGAAAAGGCCCTGGATCAACGCCTGCAGAAGGTGGGTGAAGCGCTGGTCGGGCTGCAGCTCGGTTTTGTGGACCCCGGTGCTCTGAAGCTGCGTGCCGAGCGCCCGTTGCGCCGGGTGGATTCACGAGCCGAAGCGCAGGGGGAGATGGATCCGGCTGCTCGCCGTACCCTGTTTGTCGAACAAGCGCTGGAGCGGGCCTTCGCTGTGAACAACCGCGCCCTGCGCGACTACGTGGTGGCGGCACTGAGTCGCGGCCATCGCATCGACAGTCGTCACCTGCCCGTGGGGAACGCCAAAGAGCTGTTGCTTAGCGCCCACGCCATCGAAATTGGCGCTGCCAGTGATCGCTCCAGCGAATACCGCTTTCGCATCACACCCCAGGCGGGGGCGTGTGCTACTGACTATTTTACGAAGACAGACCTGTTTACGATCGAACTGGTGGAGCATACAGATCATGTTGACTGACCATCTTGCCGAGCAACTGGCGGCTGAAAATATTACCGTGGCGGAGTTTCGGGAGTTGGTGATCCGGTTGTTGAACTACGGCATTTTATGTCGCGACGAGAGCCAGGCCGAGCAGCAGCTCTACGATCGCTACCTGCGCATCGCCGACTGGGTGAAAGACTACCTCGCCCTGGCCGGTGTGCGGCTCCACCACGATGCCCGTTTTGGCTACCTGCGCCTCTATCCGCCCGCCAGCCGCGTACCGGGGATGGAAGATGAGGAGGAGGGCGCCTTTGGCGGCAGCCTGCGAGCCCGCCTCAGCCAACAGGAGGTCGCATTGGTGCTGGTGCTTCGCATTCAGTACGACAAGGCGCTGCGCGAAGGCAACGTGGATGAGCAGGGCTATGTGGCCGAGTCCATCGAGTCTCTTTCCATCGCCCTGAAAAGTGTGTTGGGGCGCACCTTGCCCGAAACCAAGACCGAGCGCCGCCAACTCTTCCAGCGGCTGCGCCGCCTGCGCCTGATCCGCTACCGCCAGGACGACGAGCTGGACAGCGGTGAGGCGTGGTTGAAGATCCACCCCATGATCGTCAGTTTCGTGAACGACGACGCCTTGCTGGCCCTGGCAGGGGAGAGTGACCCGGAGGAGGGTGGCACCGCCGACTCCCATGACGCTGATGTGAGCGACGCCGCGTTGGCTTCGCAGCCGCATACCCCCACCGTTCCCGCCACGTAACTGACACCTAGACCTGAGCGTATGTTTTTAAAAAAATTCATCTTCGTAAACTGGGGCAATATTCCGAATCTGGAATTTGATCTGGGGCCGGTTAACCTCTTTTCCGGTGGTAACGGCTCCGGCAAAACCACGGCCGCTGATGCCATCCAGACCATCATGACCGCCGCGCACGAAAACCTGTTTCAGTACAACCCCGGCCAGGATGAGACCACCCAGCGGGGGCGCGGCGGCAAGCGGGTGCGCTCCCTGGCGTCGTACGTGCTCGGTTGTGACGATGGCAGCTACGCCCGGCTCGGGCCGTCGGACGGCTACCTTGCTGCCGTCTTCCATCCTACGCGGGGTGAAAGCGGCCAGCCCTTTACCGCCCTCATCGCTGCGCGTGCCTGGCTCGACTCGTCGGCCCCGCAGGCGGTGGCCCGTCTCGATGAGCTGGCTTTCTACGTGATTGCGGGTGAGCAGATGAGCCTGAGCCAGCTGGTGCGCGGTCGCGGTGAGGACCGGCACATTGTGGCGCTGGACAAGCTGCAGACCCTGCTGGTGACCGAGTACGGCCAGCGCGGGGTAGAGAAATACGACACCAAACGGGGCTATTTGCGCCGACTCTACGGCGCCTTGCGGGGGCTGGACGATGCGGTGACGGAGCAGGAGGCGATGTCTGCCGCCCGCGCCTTCTCCCGTTTTATGGCCTATAAGCCGGTGCAGAGCATCGACAAGTTTGTCTCCGAGGAGATTCTTGAACGCAAGGACCTGGGGGAGGCGATCCGCTCTGTCTCCGGTCAGTTGAAAACCATCCATGCCATGGAGCGTGACGCCGCCAGGCTAAAGGAGTCCATAGACGTGCTGGGGCAGGCCAGCCAACAGGGGCAGCTCTACATTGAGCGCTGGATCGAACTGCACACCCTCGATTACACCCTGGCCCAGCACGACTATCAGCAGCGCCAGACGGCGTATGTAAAAGCCAAAACAGCGCAGGAGGCTTATCGTCACGCCCTGCAGGAGAAGGCGTCAGAAATCAGCGCCGCGCAGCAGCGCCGGCAGCATGTTCACGAGCAACTGATCAGCCTGGAGGCGCAGCGCATCGGCGTCCCGGCGCTGCAACAAAAAGATCAGCTGGAGGCGGACAGGGCAGACAAAAACAGGCAGCTGAACGAGCAGGGTGTCCAGCTGCTGGTGCACGACAACCAGTTGCAGGAGAACATCAACCGCAGTCGTTCAATGCTCGACGCCCTGGATAGCGACGAACTGGCGGCAGCCTTGCCCCTGGCCGCAGGTCTTACGCACACCTTGTGCAAGCAGTTGCTGGAGCATGGGC
>WFTY01000163.1 GCA_015485245.1 Anaerolineales bacterium
GAGATGTGTATAAGAGACAGCCGTAATGGTGTCGTCCCCCTGTTCTCCCGTAACCCCATCGCTGTCATTGCCGGTGCAGGCGATGTTGTCGTTCCCGGCAGTGCCAGCGGGCTGGCAATCCGCCGCGGCGCGGCCGGTTATTCCGAAAGACAGGGTTAGTACCAGCATCACTGCGGTTACCAAAGGGATGAGTTTTCTTGTATTCATATCTCTAGTGCCTTTCTTTGTTCCTCTCTTTGACTTCCATTGCAGACTTCTTATGAAAGCGCATTCATCTGCAAAAGGCTTCTTCAGTCTCATCGTACACCACCCCCGCTTCCAAAACGCTTCCGCAGCGCTTCCATCAATTGCCATCCCAGGGGATCAGCCACTCGGCGCGGAGGTGCAGGGCCTGCTCCGAGGTGACCAGCAACTGCACCCCCGCACAACACTGCAGGATCGCCAGAACCGCATCCACCCCGGCCATCGCCTGCGGAAAGTCCAGCAGCACCAGCAGCATCCTTTCTTCCTTCAGGCGCGCGAGCAGCCCGGCCAGGGGCTTCCCCGTCGAGGGGAGCGCCAGCCCCAGGCCGGCGGCGATACGGGCCGCGATCTCCTGGGCAGGCTCGGCAGCGCTGGCGGGGAAACCCGTCAGCGCGATGCGGTGCACGCCATCCGCATAGCGCCCCTCGCGCTGGCGTGCTGCTTCTGCGGCCAGACGCGCCTTGCCCCCCTCCCGACGCCCCACGATGGTGACCAGGCGGCACCAGGGCTGGTCGAGCCGCTGGTGGATCGCCGCCAGAACGGAAGTGGTGGACAACGAAATGTTCCTTTCAAAAAGGCTGCCATGTTGGAAATCAAAGACTTGCACTACACGGTGACAAATCTCTGATTTGCAGATGCAGTCATAGCCCCACTTTACAAGATAGCGCGCTTCCGCAGCGCTTCCATCCCAAAAGACCTGGGAGGTCTCAGAGACCTCCCAGGTCTGGAAGAACTCCGGTTCCGTCACATCCTGAAATCAGTGCACCGCGTTTGGGGAGGAAGCCATCCGGGGAGGATGAGCTTGCTGCCCGCCGGACAGGTCTCCGCCCCCGAGATGCTGCAAAATCGCATTCCACAAAGCCTGCACCGCTTCCTGGGTGGATACATCCTCGTTTTGGCGCGCTTTTTGCAGCACTTCCTCAAGAGTCTGGAGAGCGGCCGCATACCGTCCGGCCTCCATCTGGAAGCGGGCGGTTTCCACCCCGGCGCGCATCGCCAGGGCCGCCCCCTCTGCTCCCCAGGCAGATGCGGCCTGGACGGTGGCCCGCATCAACGCTTCCCCCTGACGAGCCAGCTCGCTCCGTTGATGGCAGAGAACAAGCGCTGTGAACGCCTCGCTCAACAATTTTTCCCGGCGCGTCGCCAGCGCCGTCCGCCAGGCGCGGCGGAAATTGTCCATGTCCATCTCGAGTTCAGCCAGGGCCGCCCCCGGGTCTTGCAGCGCCCCGGTGTGCTGCGCCAGGCGCGTCAGGTAAAGCCGGGCGTGGTTACGGGGAGCCGGGTCCCCGGCGGGCAGTTTTTCCGCCGCGTATGCCCGGATCACCGGATGAAGGAAGTAGTGCCGGGTGGAGGCGTCCCGCCGCAGCAAGGATTGGTCGCACAGGGCAGTGAGATGCGCCCGGTCCGCGCCGGCGATTTCCCGCGCGGCGTCCTCGTCGAAGCCGCTTTCGAGCACAGCCAGCCGAGCCAGAAGAACCTGGGAGTTGGGGGGCAAAAGGCGCCAGGACATCTCGAACACCTGACGCAAGCTGCGATGACGCAGGGGGACATCGCGCAGCGAGGTTTCCAGCACATCAAAGCCCTGCCCCAATGCGCTTTCGATTTCTTGCGCCGTAAAGTGGCGCGTCAGACCGGCGGACAGCTCGATGGCCAGGGGCAGGCCCTCCACCCGCGCGCAAATCCGCCTTATGGCCGCCAGTTCCTCGTCCGATGGCGAGTCCCACCGCTGCTGGGCGCGGCGCGCCAGGAACAAAGCCACGGCCTCGGACGGCTCCTCAGCATCATCCGCCCCCGAGTAACTCAGACCGCCCAGGGGGAAGACCGACTCGCCGCGGATTCCCAACGGCTGTCGCGAGGTGACGATCATCTGCACAGCGGTGCATCTCTGCAGAATCTCCGTCACAATCTCTGCGCCGCCGGCGAGTAAATGCTCATAGTTATCCAGCACCAGCAGCATCTGTTGATTTTGTAAGTAGGCGATCAACTGCCGGTCCGGCCTGGCCGAACCGCGCAGCGGGAAGGAAAGCGTGGTGGCGATTTCCACCGCGATGGCTTCGGATGGATCGGGGTCGTCGGGATCGAGGTGATCCAGGTCCACCAGCCAGACGCCATTGTGGGCGCGATCCAGCCGTTGGCGGGCGATGGCGGTTGCCAGCCGGGTCTTTCCGACCCCGCCCATGCCCGTCAGGGTGATCAGCCGGCACCAGGGCTGATCCAGACAGGTGTTGATTTCCTCTTGCGCGTTCACCCTCCCGAAAAAGGGATCATATGGCAGAGGCAGGTTGCTCTCTGCCGGGCGGCGGATTGTTCCTGAAATGGAGGGTGCAGCAGGCACGTTCTCGATTAAGATGCTCATCTCTGCCGGGGGGTCAATCCCCAGTTCGGTGCGGAACAGGCGCTCGCAATCCCCGTAGTGCTGGCAGGCTTCCTGCTGGCAATCGCTTTCCAACAGCATTTGGATCAGCAGGGTGTGCGCGGTTTCATTCCATTCATCGATCTCCAGCCAGCGGCGCACATCGCTGATGCCGCGCTCCAGCAAGCCGACCACCGAGTCGCAGCGCACCAATCGCTGATATCCTGCAACCACCTGCCGGCGGATGTGCTCCCGCGTGGTGGTCAGCCATAAGTCGAAGCGCGGGGCATCGGGCAGGTAGAAATCAGCCAGAAATTCACCCTGATGAAGAGCAAGCAGGTCGCGGAGTTCATCGGCCCTGGAGGGTGTGTCCGGCTCGCCGAAGCCTTCCAGCGCATCGAGCAGAAAGCGGGAATCAACCCGGCCCACTCGTTCCGCCGCCAGCGAGACATCTTCCCGCGTGGTCACCAATGCATCCCCTATCCGCTTGCGCAGGCGCGCCAGCACAGTGCGCAGGTTGCTGAGCGCCCGGGTTGAGGAACGCCCATCCCACAGCAAATCAGCCAGGTGCTCGCGGCGATGCGACCGGCCCGTGTGTGCCAGGTAAAACAACAAGGCTGCCTCTTTCCTGCTGCGGAATCCCGCCAACGGCAGGGAACCTTGTTGAATTCCTCCCCCTCCAAGCAAAGTGAACGAAAGCATGACTATCTCAAAACACCATATTGGATATTATTCGTCTTATTTTACCATAAACCGGCACACGCTTCGCCCGTCAAGTGGCGGAGGTGTTACATGGAGGGAGAGTAGAACAGACTGAAGCCTTAACACGCGGGCTTATCAAAAGGCCGGGATTATGAGATACTGGGGGAAACCAACCCACACACCGATGAACCAATGAACTACCTCAGCCAAAGCTCCCTCCAGGATTTCGCAGACTGCCCGCGGCGCTTCCAGTTGCGTCATGTGGAACGGCGCGCCTGGCCGGCGCTGGAATCGCAGCCTGCCTTGGAACACGAACAGCACATGCAGCGCGGGGCGCAGTTCCACCGCCTGGTACAGCAGTTCTTCCTCGGCGTGCCGATAGATGCACTCAGTCGGCAGGCAGACGCCGATCCCGATCTGGCCCGCTGGTGGGGTGCTTTTCTGGAGCACGCCCCCGCCATGACCAGCGCACCGCGGCGGGAGGCCGAATTCAGCCTCTCTGCTCCGCTGGGCGCTTACCGTCTGATGGCCAAGTTCGACCTGCTGGCGCTGCACGACGGCGGGCAAGTGCAAATCTTCGACTGGAAGACCACCGTCAGAAAGCCGCGGCGAGACTGGCTGGCCGACCGCCTGCAAACCCGTGTCTACCCCTACCTGCTGGCGCGCGCTGGCGCTTCCCTGTACGGAGGGGAACCCATCGCCCCCCAGCACATCGAGATGATTTACTGGTTCCCCCAGTTCCCCCTGGAAACCATCCGCTTCCCCTATTCCGCCTCGCAATACGCCGAAGACGAAGCTTATCTCCAGCAGATGGTCGAAATGATTGCCGCGCTGGGCACAGCCCCGGCCCCACTGACCGCGGACGAACGCCGCTGCCGCTACTGCGTCTACCGCTCGCTGTGCGGCCGCGGTGTGGAGGC
>WFTY01000164.1 GCA_015485245.1 Anaerolineales bacterium
GCATGACGCGCGCCTGGCGGGAGCCAATGCCAAAAAGTCCGCCGCTGCCTTCGTCCAGCACTTCAACCTCAACCTGATCGCGCTCCAGGCCAAGTTCGGCGAGGCCTCTTTCGATTGCTTCGTCCACTGTGGGAGCGATGACTTCGAGTGTGGCACGCTGTTCGCTCATGTGTTTCCTCTCCAGGTTAACTCTTGGATAAGCCGGGGATCAGGTTCTTCCAATCCAGTTTTCCCATCAGGGCGTATTGCAGGATGCTGGCAATATTGCTGACCACGAAGTAGAGCGCCAGGCCGGAGGAGAAGCTGTAGGCCAGCCAGCCCATAAAGAGCGGCATGTAGAGGCCCATGGCGCGGGTCATCTGTGCTCCCTGGTCTCCAGAGCCGGAGGAGGTGGGCGTCATCAGCTTGGTTTGCAAATAGCTGGTAACGGCAACCACTACAGCCAGGATGGGTAGCCCGTAGCCGAAGGCCGTCAGGCCGAAATCCTTTTCTGGCAGGCTGAGATCCATCCACAGGAAGTAGTTATTCAGGGGGATCAGGTCGGCGCCGTCGGTGATGTGCTTGCTCAGATTGAGCAACTGCAACGGGCTGACGGCCAGTGCGCGGATGATGGCCTGATAGAGGCCGATGATGATGGGGAACTGGATCAGGGTGGGGAGACAAGACCCAAAGGGGTTGACGCCCATCTCCTGATAAAGCTTCATCTGTTCCTGGGCCAGTTTTTCGCGGTCGTCTTTGTATTTTTTCTGGATATCCTGCCATTTTTTGGAGGCCTGCAAATCCTGCATGGCTTTGCTCTGTTTGACCTGCTGCGCGTTCAGCGGGTAAAGCACCAGCCGGATGAGGATGGTGAACAGGATGATGGCAATGCCGAAGTTCTGCCCTACAACCGCGTAGATGTAGAGCAGGATATTAATCATGAGGCTGATAAAAGAATCCCACATAGTCTTTCCTGTTTAGGTTAGTTCTCACCGATATCGGCGAAGGTCCATTTTTGCAGGCCGTTGGCGTCGAGGGCAATCAGCAGCGCTTCGGGCTGTGTGGTGGCGACCAGGATGATGTCGCCGGCGGCGAAGGGGGCGGTGTAGGTGTTGCCCTCGATGTTTTGCTGCCAGCGAATGCTGCCGTCAAAGGAGACCGCGACCAGCAGTCCTTCTTCCGCGGTGATGTAGATGCCGTCCTCGGTGATGAGAGGGGAGTCGACGATCGAGCCGCCGGGCTGAAGTTTCCAGACCAGCGCGCCACTCTCGCGATTGATGGCATAGAGTGTGCCGCTCAGGTCGCCAACGTAGAGCCGGTTTTCATAGATGGTTGGCGCGCCCCAGACCCAATCTTGGGTGGATGTGCGCCACAGTTCGCTGCCGTCCGCCGCGTCCAGGGCGATCACTTCGCGCCCAAACGTGCCCACGTAGAGTACGCCATCCTCGCTGACGGTTGGGCCGTTGACGATCGCGCCACCCAGGTCGTCGGTTTCCCACAGCAGCTTGCCCTGACGGGCGTCCAGGGCGTAGACGCGATGATCCATCGAGGCGACGAAAATACACTCGCACTGCGCGTCTGTGGTGGGGCGCGCCCAGATCTCTTTTTCGGTGGCGAAGGGTTGCCACAGCGGTTGTCCGTTGGCTTGCAGGGCGTACACCCGGCTGTCGGTGGAGACGGCGAAGATGCCGGCTTCGGTCACCAGTGGGCCGCCGATGTAGCGCCCCTGGGTGTCCTCGTAAGTCCAGTTGAGGTTGCCGTTGGTTTTATCCAACGAATAGAGGATGTGATTGTAGCCACCAATGATGAGCTGACCATCGTCGCTGAGAGCTGGCGGGGCGTAGAAGATCACCGTCGGGTCGGCAGCATTAGGGAAGCGCCAGCGTTCGACGCCGTTCTCCAGGTTGATGGCGTAGACGAAGTTGTTGTACGCCATGTAGGCGGTATCTTCGTCCGCGGTGATGCCCGCCCAGCCAGAGGCGACCACGCGGCGGCCACCGGTGCAGGCGCTGAGCGTCAGGGCGAGCAGGACAAATATAAGCAAAATGAATATCGATTTCTTTTTCATGAGTTGGTAAGTTCAGCGCTCCGCGCAAACAGCGGGTGCGCGGTCTGTCAGGGGACGGGATCGATACCTCCGGGGTTGAAGGGGTTGCAGCGCAACACACGCCAGGCAGCCATCAGCCCGCCTTTAAGCACGCCGTATTTGTATACTGCCTGATAGCCGTAATGCGAGCAAGAGGGATAGAAACGGCAGGTATTTGGCGGCAGGGCGCGCGAGATGGTCATCTGGTAGAGGCGGATGAGCGCTAGCAGAGGGATGCGCGGCAAATTCCCCAGGGTGAGGGGTAGATCGCGCAGGCGCGGGTCAGGCGCGTGATCGTGTTCGTTTGTGGCAAGGTGTAGATCAGTTGTCATGCGGATGTTCCGGGAGCAGGGCGGCGCGTTTTAGCAGTTTGCGCAAGGCAGCCTGGATTTCGTTGAATTCAGCTTCGAGCAGCGGTTTGCGGGCCAGGAGCACGATATCCCAACCAGGGGGGAGCGTTTCTAAATGAGGTCGCATGGCCTCCCGCAGGCGACGTTTGGCCCGGTTGCGGCGCACGGCGTTGCCCACCGAGCGTCCGGCGGAAACGCCGATGCGAGTGCGCTCTTCCCCATTGGGGAGGGTGAGCATGACAACAAGCGGGTGGGCAAAGGACTGGCCCTGTCGCCGCACCCGCTTGAAATCGATCGTGCTTTTGAGCCGGTATTCGCGCTTCACTCCAGCGCCCGTTCAGCGTGTTTCTGCTCCGGGAGTGCTATTTGCTGTTCCAATCCGTCTTTTTGACGTGGTTGTTCATCGTCACAGCCAGGCGACGGCGGCCTTTCTGGCGTCGCCGCTTGAGCACTTCGCGACCGCCGCGCGTGGACATGCGCGCGCGAAATCCGTGCACGCGCACCCGGCGGCGCTTTTTGGGTTGATAAGTTCGTTTTGGCATGATGCTTCACCTGTTAATACTTGTGTTCTTTGACTAAACCGACGCCGGATTATACCTTAGGAGCGCTTTTTGGTCAAACCAGGTGCGCCTGGCGCCTGGGGGCACTAGAAAGTTGTAAGGGACGAGCCAAAAAGAGCCAAACGGGATGCGGTTTCCCCGTTATAATACAACTCGCTTGAAAAACCAGCTCAACGTATCAGGATAACCAGACCAACATGACCTTGTTAACAGCTCTTGCTGATGCAGCCCAGCCGGCGATCATTCGTGATGTGTGTATGGGGTTGAATTGGACCGCGGTGGTGGTGGAGATAGAGGGTGCTTTGCGCTGCGGGCTTGCGGCCACCTTGAACGGACGGGAGTCCTGCGGCAATCAGCCGGAGATTCCGCGCGCCGGGGAACTGATCGGGACGCCGGCGAGGGAGTTCTTCCCCTGGCTGGCGGAGGACGATTCGCCGCGCAAGAGC
>WFTY01000165.1 GCA_015485245.1 Anaerolineales bacterium
CATTTTCTGGGCGAGCATGGACAATATCCCCTGGTGGTGATTTACAAGAAGTAAGGAGTGTGTATGAACTGGAATGACAAAGTTGTGTTGGTGACGGGCGGCACGGGGTCGTTTGGTAAGACGTTTATCCGCATTATGCTGGACGAGTTCCACCCGGCCAAGTTGATTGTGTACAGCCGCGACGAACTCAAGCAGCACGAGATGCGCGTGGCCGGGTTTGACCATCCCAGCCTGCGCTATTTCATCGGCGACGTGCGCGACCTGGAGCGCCTGAAGCGCGCCATGCAAGGCGTGGATGTGCTCGTGCACGCCGCGGCGCTCAAACAGGTCCCGGCGTGTGAATACAACCCCATGGAGGCCGTCAAAACCAACATTTTGGGGACGAGCAACGTGATCAACGCTGCGCTGGATCGCGGCGTGGAGAAGGTGATGGCGTTGAGCACCGATAAGGCGGTCAACCCCGTCAACCTCTACGGGGCAACTAAACTGGCTGCGGAAAAGCTGGTGGTGCAGAGCAACGCCTATGCCGGCCAGCAGTACGTCACCCGGCTGAGTTGCGTGCGCTATGGCAACGTGGTCGGCAGTCGTGGCAGCGTGGTGCCCGTCTTCCTGCGTCAGCGCGAGAATGGTACTTTGACGATCACCGATAAGCGCATGACGCGTTTCTGGCTCTCGCTGGAGCAGGGCGTGCGTTTTGTGATCCGCAATATCGCGCACATGGAAGGCGGGGAAGTTTTTGTCCCCAAGATTCCTAGCATGAAGGTGGTGGATCTGGCGAAGGCGATCGCTCCCGATGCGGAGTTGAAGTACATTGGTATTCGCCCTGGGGAGAAGCTGCATGAGTTATTGATTTCGCGGGATGAGTCCCGCTCCACAGTAGAGCTGGAGGATATGTACGTCGTCCAGCCGGTGGAGGCCTTCTGGTTCGGCGGCGCATGGCATGAGAAAGGCAAACCGGTTGAAGATGGGTTCCGTTACTCCAGCGCCGAGAATACTGAGTGGTTGAACGTGGAACAAATTAAAGCGATTATCGCACCGTTTGAAGAGGCTTACGCGCAGGGAAAGTTGTCCTGACCATACCATGCGCCTCCTTATCACCGGCGCCAGCGGCCTTCTGGGCGTCAACGTCGCCCTGGAAGCCGCTCAGCGCCACACCGTCTTTGGTGTGGTACACCGGCGCCAACTGAAAACACAGGCTTTCACAGTTTTGCAGGCGGACCTGCACACATCTGGCGAAGTGGAGCGTCTGCTCGATGAGACGCAACCCGACTGGGTGATCCACTGCGCAGCCCTGGCCGATGTGGATGCCTGTGAACGAGACCCTGAACTGGCCTGGGCGTTGAATAGCGAACTCCCTGCCGAACTGGCGCAGCATGTCGCCAGGGGCGGAGCGCGCCTGTTGCACGTCTCCACCGATGCGGTCTTTGATGGACGTAAAGGCAACTATCGCGAAGATGATCCGCCGAATCCGCTCAGCATCTATGCCCGTACGAAACTGGCGGGAGAGCAGCGGGTGATGGAAGCGAATCCCGATGCGATTGTCGCTCGCGTTAACCTGTTTGGATGGAGCGCCTCCGGTGAGCGTAGCCTGGCGGAATTTTTCTTCTATAATTTGCAGGCTGGCCGACCGGTGAAGGGATTCACCGATGTGTTCTTCTGTCCCTTGCTGGCGAATGATATGGCGCAGATTTTTTTGCAAATGCTGGCGCGCGGGCTGCGAGGGCTTTATCATGTTTTCAGCGTGGAGTGTCGTAGCAAATATGAGTTCGGTGTGGCGATTGCCAACACTTTTGGCCTGGATGCCGACCTCATTGCCCCGGTCTCGGTCTCTGCAGCCGGGCTTGCTGCCATGCGTTCCCCTAATCTGACGATGAACGTCGACAAGCTTGTTCATGATTTAGGGCAGGTTCCCCCCACGATCTCCACAGGGCTTGAGCGGTTTTATCAACTTTATCAACAGGGTTATCCACAGTTTTTGCGACAATTAGGTAACGAGGAAATAAAGTAAACAGGTTATAAATTCCCAGTTGCCCAATCACCTGATCACCTTTCCTTAAGTAGGAGGTTTCCTATGCCCCATCATCCTATCCCCGCCCCCGAAATCACCATTGGTGACCGCAAAATTGGTCTCAACCACCCCACATATTTCATCGCCGATATCGCTGCCAACCACGATGGCGATCTGGAGCGCGCAAAATTGCTCATTCGCCTGGCGAAAGAAGCCGGCGCGGATGCAGCTAAATTCCAGAACTTCCGCGCTCCCAAAATCGTCTCTGACTATGGCTTCAAGTCGCTCGGCGGACAACTTTCCCACCAGGCGGAATGGAAAAAGAGCGTCTTCGAAGTTTATGACGATGCCTCTATCCCCTTTGAATGGACGCCGATTCTCAAGGAAGAGTGTGACAAGGTGGGGATTCATTATTTTTCCTCCCCTTATGACTATGACGCCATTGACATGCTCAACGATTACGTGCCGGCCTACAAAGCCGGTTCGGGGTTGATGTCCTGGCCGGATGCGCTGGTGCGCATGGCGAAGACGGGCAAACCGTTGTTGATGGCGACCGGCGCCGCGGATATCAGCGATGTGGTGCGCGCCATGCGCGCGGTGAGGCCCTACAACGATCAACTGGTGTTGATGCAGTGCAATACCAATTACACCGCGGCCGACAGCAACTACGACCATCTCAACCTGAATGTGCTAAAAACCTATGCCGCGATGTTCCCCGATGTGGTGCTGGGGCTTTCGGATCACATGCACAGCCCGGCGCCAATCGTCGGCGCGGTGGCGTTAGGCGCGCGGGTCATCGAGCGTCACTTCACCGACGACAATGACCGTGAAGGCCCCGATCACAAATTTGCCATGAATCCCGAAGCCTGGGCGGAGATGGTTTTGCAGGTTCGCACCCTGGAGCGCTCGTTGGGTTCGTATGATAAATTCGTCACCGGTTCGGAGCAAGAGACCTACTGGTTGCAGCGTCGTTGCCTGCGCGCGGCGCGCGATATCAAGGCGGGTGAAGCGATTACTGCCGAGATGGTTGAACCCTTGCGCCCTAACGTCGAAGGCGCTATCCAGCCCTGGGAGTTAGATCAACTCGTTGGCAAGAAAGCCCTGATCGATATGCCCTATGGGATGGAAATGCGCTGGGAGAACATAGGGGCGTGAAAATCCTGTATTTCAGCCGCGACTACACCCCCCACGATCACCGTTTCCTCGCCGCATTGGCGCAGACGGAGCATCGGGTGGGGTATCTGCGGCTGGAACGGGGGACGCACCAGCTTGAAGATCGCCCTCTGCCCCCGGA
>WFTY01000166.1 GCA_015485245.1 Anaerolineales bacterium
CGCTGCGGCCAGGACGCGTTTCCGAGTTACCTCGGCGATGTGGATGGGCAGGCTGTCCACCAAGGAAAGCGCCTGACGCGTTTTCTCTTCACCCTGACGGCGTTCCGCGATGTAGAGAAACTCCCCCAGGTTGACCAAACTCATACTGATTTCTATCTCGCCTCGCGCGGCAGCCTCGAACAACTCCCGTACCCGCGCTGTGCCAGCCTCGTTTCGGAAGTACACCATCAGAGCAAACGTATCGAGTACAAGACGTTCCATATCACTGGCCCCCAAAACGCTGAATCTTCGCCTCTTCACGCTCGTACTCGCGTCGGCGCTCTTTCAGGAGTTCTTCGGTCAACGGCTCGTCGCTCCCATCTTGCAAGAAGCCTTGAGCCGCTTCAATCGGGTCATCGGGCAGCGGTACCAGCGAGACCCCGCCGCCGTAATCCACAATGGCGACCTTCGTGCCGGGGTGCATCCCGTAGAGTTCTCGAATCTCGCGCGGAATAACAATCCAACCCTTTTGGGATACGGTTGCTACTTTCATGTCTACTCCTTGCGGGTATGTTATACTATCGCAGTAGTAGTATAACGCTGTTGGAATAATTAATCAATGGAACAAGACTTTACAACCCTGATAGAACTCGTCCGCCGCTACAGCCCCTCCGGGCAGGAAGCCCCGGCGGTGGATTACCTGGTGGGCCGCATGGCGGAACTGGGCTTCGCGCGCGCTTACGCCGACGAAGTTGGCAACGCCGTGGGGGTGATGGGCGACGGTCCGCGGCAGATTCTCCTGCTGGGGCACATTGACACCGTGCCCGGCGAAATCCCCGTTCGTATAGAAGACGGGGTGCTGCATGGCCGCGGCAGCGTGGACGCCAAAGGCCCGCTGGCCGCCTTTGTGGACGCGGTCGCCAAAGTCGGCCCAGCGGCGGGCTGGCAGTTCGTGGTCATTGGCGCGGTAGATGAGGAACGCGAGTCCATTGGGGCGCGGCACATCGTGAACCAATACCAACCGGAATACGCCATCATCGGTGAACCAAACCACTGGGAGCGCGTCGCCCTGGGATACAAGGGCAGCGCCTGGGCCGAGGTGACCGTCACCTGCCCGCAGACGCACACCGCCAGCGGCCAGCAGACCGCCGCCGAAGCCGCCGTGCAGTTCTGGCTGGCGGTCAGGGGCTATGCCGACGCCTACAACGCCGATAAACCCCGTGCCTTCGACCAACTGCTCCCCACCCTGCGCGGCGTCGAAAGCGGGGAAGATGGCTTCTCCCAATGGGCGCGGCTGCGCATCGGCTGCCGCCTGCCGGTGGAGGTGACGCCGGAGGATTGGTATGCTGCGCTCAAAAAGACTTCCGAAGTCTTCAAGACTTCGGAAGTCTCGGTGACATCTCTCGGCCACCCCATCCCCGCCTACCGCGCTGAAAAGAACGCCCCGCTGGTGCGCGCCTTCCTGGGAGCGATCCGCGCCGCGGGCGGCAGGCCAGGGTTTGTGGTCAAGACCGGCACGGCAGACCTGAACATCGTCGCACCGGCCTGGGGATGCCCGGCGGCGGTCTACGGCCCCGGCGACTCCAGCCTGGATCACACACCGGAGGAACACCTCTCGCTCGAAGATTATGACCACGCGGTGAACGTGCTCATCGCGGCGTTGCAACGCCTGACAACATCTGACTGAACTCCGTCAGGATGCGGAAATTGTCTCTCCCGATGATATCCCTCGAAACGGACCGACTTCAACCGCGGCGGCGATTCCTTCATCCACGGCAAACTGGCTGTACCCCACTTCAAAAATATACACCGGAAAGCGGCGCAACAGGCGGATGGTTACGCCCGGCAGTATGCCAAACGCCATCATCTTGCGCAGCAGGCGCTCGTCGGTGACGCGCAATGCCTGGATCACTCCACACTGACCGATTTCCAATTGCTTCAAAGTGAGCACGGACGACACGGGAACATCCGCCCACACTTCCGCGATGGCTGATTTCTGGCGCGAGGGTATCTTCATCGGAGCGACTCCTTTTCCGGATAGGAACGCAGTTGCCAACGACGGCGTATGCCCCGCGCCAGGCGCATCAGCGTGGCCTCCGGCGGCATCTCAAAACCACAGCGCGGGCAGCGCACCAGAGAGCAGTTCTTCGCCAGCGGGCAAACGGAACAGGCGGTTGCGCCTGGTTGAGGGGAGAACACGTGACCGCAAAATCCACATTTCATCAGGACACCCCCAGCCAGCCGAGGAGACGGTGCAGCAGGCCGCCCACCAGCAAAGCGAAGGGAAAGATAAAAGCAACGATTCCCAGCGCTGTTTTGGCGCCGCGCTCCTTGACCATCACGGCCAGTTGCGCAATGCAGGGGATGAACAGCGTCATCGTCACCGTGGCGACCAGTAACTGCCCATCGCTGAACACGCCGCGCAGGTCATATAAACCGGCCGCGCCGTAATCGCGACGGAAAAAGCCAAACAAGAAGGCCGGCGCGGCGGCATCAGGTAGCCCCAGCCAGCGCATCACCGGCATCAACGCGTTGATAGCGACATCAAACAAGCCGGTCAGCCTCCCCAGCCAGATGATCACGCTCGCCAGCACAAACAGTGGTAAAACTTCTCGAAAATACCACTCCATACGCGCCAGCGTCTTGACCAGCACATTCTTCGCGGTAGGATAGCGCAGAGGGGGCAGCTCCATATAAAATGTCGGGCGTTCTCCAGGCGTCACCTGGGCTGCCAGATACCCCACCAGGAGAAACACCCCGGCCATGATCAGCGCCCAGGCTGCCAGCAACTGCGGCTTTCCGCTCATCAGTCCCAACATCACCCCCAACTGCGCCGAACAAGGAATCGCCAACGCCAGCAGCAAGGTGCTGATCACCCGCTCGCGACGCGTCTCCAGCGTGCGGGCAACGATCGTCGCCATGGTGTCGCAACCAAATCCCAGCACCATAGGGATCACGGCACGGCCACTCAGACCAATCTTCTTGAACAAACGATCAATCAGCATCGCCAGGCGCGGCAGGTAACCACTATCTTCGATGACAGAAAAAGCCAGGAAAAACGTACCCACCACAGGCAGGACAATCGCAAACGCGTAGCGCACCCCTAACGTAATGATGCCATATTCGCCCCCAATCAACTGCCGCACCGCCTCCCAGGGGAGCAACACCGCCAGCCAGTGATCCACCCAGGGATTGATATAGGCGCCAAAGAGCGTGTTTTCCAGAAAATCCACCAGCACTTGAGCGCCCAGCACGCCTACGAACTGGTAAACCAGGTATAGAGTCAGCAACAATATCGGCACACCGGTAAGCGGGCGCGTCATCGCCGCGCCCAGCTGTTCAGCAAAGCCGTTGGGAGTCTCCTCCGGCAGCACCAACACAGCAGACAGGATGCGGCGGGTTGTATGGTGCAAAGCCAGCGCGACGAGCAATTCTGGCGGTTGCGCAAGGCGTGCCCGCTCCGCAGCAACCGCCTGGAGGGCATCCTTCGCCTCCGGCTCGCGCTCACCAACCAGCGCGGCGATATCATCATCTCTCTGGAGCAGCAGCAAAGCCATCGTCCAACGGCTGAGACGATATTTTCCCCGTAGCGCCCTTGCCACAGAAGTAATCGCCGCGCCGATATACGGCGGGTAGTCAATGCTCACCTGCGCCGCAGCAGCGCCGCGCTCTACAGAGGTGCGCAGGATCGCCGCGATGGCCTGGCGGACCTGTTCAGCCCCCCGCCCGCGCGCCAGTGCCGTCGCCACTACCGGGATTCCCAGTGCGCCGCCCAGCGCGTCCGCGTCCACCTGCACCCCCAGACGCTCGGCCTCGTCCATCAGGTTAAGCACCAACACTAGCGGCAGCCCGGCCTCGATCAACTGCAAGGTCATCGGCAACATGCGCTCGAGGTTTTTCGCATCAACGACGTGCACGACCACATCAGGCTGTTCATCCAGCAAAATGCGGCGGGCGATGCGCTCCTCCGCGGTGATCGGCATCAGCCCGTACATGCCAGGCGTATCAATCACGACGACTTCCTTCCCGCCCAGTTTGCTGGTTCCGCGCGAGATTTCTACCGTGGTGCCTGGATAATTAGAAACCGTGACGTAAACCCCTGTCAGAAGATGAAACAGCACGCTCTTGCCGACGTTGGGATTGCCGACGATCGCGATCGAGGGCAAATTCGCACTCGCTGCCTGCGCCGGGCCGTGGCAGGCAGCGCTACGCGCCGTTTTTGTGTGAGTCGCCACGCCCGTTGTGCCCATCAGCGCGCACTTGTCACCGCAATTTGAGCCGCCAGATCGGCAATCAGAGTCACTCGCTGTCCTCCAGCTTGCAAGAGCAGGCTACCTTCAGCGCAAGCCAGCAGCGTAACCCGTGCTCCCCGATGCAACCCCTGCGCCTGCAAATAAACAGCGCTGGCAGCATCCATCACCACGCTATCAATCTCCGCTGTCTCGCCCACGGCGAGGTCAAGCAGCGAGCGCCTTACCGCCTCCTGAACAGAAGGCAGGGTAGAAGAACCTTCCAGAAACGCGCTCAAACGCTCTCCCACATCTGCTGGTGTGATGTGCTCAAAGCGGCAGGCTAACAATGCAGCTTCAACGGGGGAAACGCCCAGTTGGTCTGTCAAGAAAACCTCCCACAAGCGCCGATAACGCAAAACCCGCTGCGCCCGCTGACGTCCCAGGGACAACAGCTCAACTCCTTTGTAGGGCTGGTAGCGCAACAGCCCCTCGTCACTCAGTTTGTGCACCATCTGGTTGACCGAAATCGTCTGAATGGCTAGCTCTTCCGCCAGGCGCGCTAGCGGAATCGGCTCCGGCTCGCCGGCATCCACCAGGCGGGCAATCGTCACCAGATACATCTCCTCGCTCTCGCTCAACGACTCCTTTTTAGGGTCAACCATAACAACGGCACCTTTGATCTTATGGCTTACCCTAAGATACCCCTCCAGCAGGCTCCGAGCAATGGACAAACATCCTCACCAGAGAGACATTTATCCCTTTTACGTCCTTTGTTGTCGCGACCGGGCAGCAGATCAAGAGGTCTCTCATCGAAAACTTAGAATCCTCGCTGGAGTGCAATTTCGGCATAGGGTATAATGACCGCCTACACGCCACGACCGGCTGGCAACTGGCGCAGCTGGTCAGGAATGCCAAAGCAGGAGATCTCATGCAAAACGAAAACGAAATGGAACCGATCATCCCCCAAGAGGAAGTGATTGAAGAAGCGCTCGAAGATACAGCAAGGGAGAAAAAATCGGCCGCGGTGACGATCGTCATTCAATCATGGGCGACGCCGATTGCGGCGATCCTCATGCTGGTGGCGGGGTTCTTCGCCGGTTTTTACAGCCGACCTCTGCTGAACGGCGGGACGACGCCAGAACAGGCTGGCAGCGCAACTGCCGGCGAGGTCGCCGTCCTCCCCTCGCCCACAGCAGACCCGGATCGCGCCGCACAACAGCAAGCACTGATGGAGGCTGTCACCAGCGTGACGCGCCACTTCCGCGGCAGCCCCGACGCGCCGGTCACGATCATCGAATTCAGCGATTTCCAGTGACCGTTCTGCGGGCGTTTTGCCGCTGGCGCGGGGCGTCAGATCAAAGAAAAATACATTGACAAGGGGCTGGTACGATTTGGTTACATCCACTTCGCTTTCCTCGGCCCGGAATCGCAGTGGGCCGGTGAAGCCAGCGAGTGCGCGGCCGAACAGGATGCTTTCTGGCAGTACCACGATTACCTCTTCGAGCAACAGAACGGCGAGAATCGCGGCGCGTTCAACAAAGAGAACCTGAAGCTCTTTGCTGAAGAACTCGGTCTGGACACCACGGCGTTCAACGAATGTCTCGATTCCGGACGATACGCTGGTGTCGTGCAGGAGGAAACCAACGGCGCCCGTCAGCTTGGCGTCCAGTCCACTCCGACGTTCGTCATCAACGGGCAGGCCGTCGTCGGCGCACAGCCCTTCGAGGTCTTTGAGCAGGTGATTGAGGCATTGCTGGCCGGGCAATAGACAGCAACATCCATTCTACTCTTGATTGACATGCACAACGGTCGCTGCTTCAGCGGCCGTTGTCTTTTTTTTACGCCTCATCCCCCTGGTATCGTGGCAACATCGGCCAGCGACGGGCGATCCAGCCCACGGCGAGGATGCAGCCCACCCCGCCGCTGATCACCGCCAGCGGCGCGCCGAGAAACTGCGCAACCAGCCCTGCTTCCAACTCCCCCAACTGCGGTCCTCCCATGAAGAAAATCTGGTTGATGCTGGTCATACGACCGCGAATGTAATCGGGCGTTTGCAACTGGCGGATGGTGTTGCGGATAATCATGCTGACGGTATCCGAGGCGCCCATCAAGGCCAGCGCCAGAAAGCTGAGGGCGTAATTACGCGAGAGACCGAAGAGCAGCGTCCAAACGCCATAGGAGACCACCGCTCCCAGCAGCACCACCCCCTGGCGACGAATAGTACGCACCTGCGAAATCGCCAGCGAAGTGATCGCCGCGCCCGCCGATTGCGCTGCCGAGAGCCAGCCATAACCAATCTCGCCCACTCCCAGGATGTCACGGGCGAATATCGGCAGCAACGCGTTGGCGGAGGAGAAAAAAGTGGCGAAGAAATCCAGGATCATGCTGGACAGGATGATGGGATGATGCCGGATGAACTCAATGCCCTCGCGGATGGCCTGACGATTGATCGCTCGCCCGCGCCGCGGCAGGCGGATTTGCTGCTCCACCGGCCCCATCAACACCAGGGCGAGGAACAACGCCAGGTACGAAACCGCGTTGAGGATGTACACCCACGACTGCCCCAGATAACCGATCACCAAGCCACTCACCGCCGGGCCGACGATTGAGCCAGTCGTAAAAGCCATCGACTGCAAGCTGAAAGCGTTGGGCAGATCCCGCGCCGGCACCAGGTTAGGGGTCAATGACTGACGAGCGGGCAGGCCAAAGGCGGTCGCCGTGGCGTCTATCACCGTCAACGCGTAGATGTGCCCCAGAGTGATCGCGCCGCTATAGGTCAGCCAGGCCAGGGCAAGCGCCACCGCCATGCGCACCCCCTGGGTGACATAGAGAATGCGCCGCCGGTCCACCGCGTCGGCGACGGCACCACCCACCAGCGAAAAGATGATGATGGGGATGATGCGCGCAGCGCCAATGGCGCCCAGGGCTATCGGCTGATCGCTCAGGGCGCGAATATGCCACAACAAGGCCCAGAACTGCATCTGCGAACCGGCCACCGAGACGATTAAGCCGCCCCACAACAAGCGGAA
>WFTY01000167.1 GCA_015485245.1 Anaerolineales bacterium
CATTCTCGGCCACCGTCAACGTCTCCACCAGCATAAAGTGCTGGTGGATCATGCCAATCCCCAGGTTGATGGCATCGGTCGGCGAGGAGATGTCCACCACCTCCCCATTCAGCAGAATTTCACCCTCATCGGGACGATACATCCCGTAGAGGATCTTCATCAGGGTGCTCTTCCCCGCGCCGTTTTCACCCAACAGCGCATGCACCTCCCCCGCCCGCACATCAAAATCCACATTGTCATTCGCCAGCACACCCGGAAAGCGTTTGGTGATGCCGCGCATCACCATGTGATTGATCCGGGTATATCCAGAGGAAAGTTGGTTTTCTGTCATTCGCCCGTCCCGCGCATCCCCCCACCCTGCGCTCAACCTTCGAGGGGAGAGCGCAGGGCGAGGGAAAGATTGTTGTCTCAGTTGCCTACATCGATGGTGATAGAACCATCAATGATCCCCTGAGTGGTCTCTTCTGCCAGGGCTTTCACGTCCGCAGGAAGATCAAAGTCTTCGTTGTACTCCATCACCAGACCGCCATTTTCCAGGTTGATGAGGAAGGCCTGCCCACCATAGGTGCCCTCGGCGATCAAGGCAATCATCTGGTCCAAGGCCACAGTCCAGTCATAGACCTGGTTCGCCACCACAATGCTGGGAGCCAGGCTGGTCTGGGAGGATTGGGTGCCAAACCACAGCACGCCGTTCTCTTCGGCCACGCCAATCGCGCCAACGACCATCTGCGCCGTGCCAGTCAGCACATCCGCGCCTGCGCCGATGTGCGTGTTGGCCGCTTCCGCCGCCAGGGCCACATCGGAGAACGAACCGATCCAGTTGACGTTTACCTCGATATCGGGGTTGACCGACTTGGCGCCCGCCACAAAGCCATCCACATACAGCTTGGCATCACCGGTCTCAATCGGCCCCACCACACCGATCACGCCGCTCTGCGAGAGGCTGGCAGCCATAACGCCGTTGACATAGCCGCCCTCTTGCGAGGCCGCTTCATATGCAAAAATGTTCTTAATCCCTTCATCCGCGAAGGTGTTTGCCGTTGTGCCCCAGGCAAAAGCCGTCTCAGGGAAGTCGGGGGCGATTTCCTGCAACGAGCTACCATACTGCGAACCGTGGGCGATAACCAGGTCGTATCCCTGGGACGCGTAATCACGGATGGCTGCAGCCGCGTCATCTACGACGAACATGCCCTCGGAATAGACCAGTTCCATCTTCTCCGGGCCGCCCATCTCTTCCTGGATGGCTACCAGGGCGTCGTACATGCTCTGGCTGAAAGCCAGATCGTTGATCGCGCTGGGCATCACCACGGCTACACGCAAGGGGCCGCTCGGCGCGGCAGCAGGTGCTTCTTCGGAAGCGCCGGGTTTACAAGCCGCCAGCAGAAACGCGAACAGCAAAACAATAACAAACCACTTTTTCATCTTTCTTCTCCTTCATTCAAAGCCAAATCTCATGAAACTGTTTTTGTAGACTTTACGATCACCTGTCGATACAAATCACCTCCTCTCCATACTGGATTCAAGACTCACTCGCCCCGTTCAAACACCTTGGTCAACGCCGCGGGCGCACGCACCCGCTGCACTGAAATCACCAACACCAGAATCGTCAGGATGTAGGGCATCATCACAGCGATATCCGAGGGGAGCGGGATGCCCAACACCTGCCCCCACAATTGCAACGAGTTCACCATGCTGAACAACAACGCCCCCACCAGCACGCCCCAGGGACGCCAGCCGCCAAAATAGACCAGCGCCACGGCGATGAACCCCAGACCGCTGGTCATGTTCTGCTGGAAGACGTTGAGCATCCCGATGGAGAGCGAAGCGCCAGCGATCCCGGAGAGGGTTCCCCCCAGGATAATAGTGAAATAACGGACGCGCGCCACGCTGACGCCGAGGGAATCCGCCGCTTCGGGGTTTTCACCTACGGCGCGAATCTTCAGCCCCAGGGTGGTTTTATTCAGCACGAACCAGGCAACCGGCACCAGGGCGAAGGCGCCATATACCAGAATGTTCTGACTGAAAAAGATATCCCCAATAAACGGGAGGGCGCTCAACACCGGGATGGTCGCTTTTGGGAAACCGCTGACGGTCTGCACCGTCCCCAGCAATTTCTGGAACAACAGATCGCTCATCCCCAAACCGAACAGGTAAAAACCGATTCCACTGATGCCCTGTTCGGCCTGCAGGTTCACCGTCACCACGGCCATCGCCAATCCCATCAAGGCGCCCACAATCGCGGCGACCAACACACCTAACCACAGATTCCCGGTGGTAAAGGTCACATAGAAGGCGGCAAACGCGCCAAGCAGCATCTGACCTTCCACCCCCAGGTTGAGCACACCGCTTCGCTGGCCAAACACCTCCCCAATTGCGGCGTACAAATACGGCGTGGCCAGACGGATACCCGAGGCCAGAATCCCCACCAGGACGGTCATCGAAAAGAAATCGGAAATCATGAGCTGGTCTCCCTGTCCATTGGAGTTGCCTGCGTCTCCCTGGCGTCTGCCGCTTCGGGTGCAGAGACAGCCGCGCTCAGGCGGCGACGCTGACGCCGACGCCGCCACACCTCACTGCTGACCACAAACACCACCACCAGCCCATTGAGCGCGGTGATCAACGCCGAGGGCACCTGTACCATGCGCTGCATCTTATTCGCCCCCACCAGCAACGCCCCAAAGAACACCGATGCCGGGATCGTCCCCAAGGGATGCAGTTGCCCAAACAGCGCCGCCACAATACCGTTGAAGCCTGCGCTGCCAGTGAAGCCAGTCGCGGAACCATCCGTAATCATGCGGTAATTGACGCCGTAAATCTGTATCGCGCCTGCCAACCCTGCAAATGCGCCACTCAGCAACAAAGCAAGGACGACGTTCTTTTTCACGTTGATCCCCGCATACCGCGAGGCGTGCGGGTTTTGTCCCACGGCACGAATACGATACCCCATGGTGGTGCGCCACAGCAAAATGTACACCAATACAGCCAGCACCACGGCGATGGCCGCTCCCAGGTGCAGGCGCGTGGGCACCAGGCGCGGGAGGCGAAACACATCTGCCAGACGAGCGGTCTGAGGGATTTTTGAAGCCACTTCCAACTGGGCAGGGTCAATCATCGGCCCGCGCAGCAAAAAGTTCATTAACTGCACGGCAATGGCGTTCATCATGATGGTGCTCAGAATTTCGTTGACCCCAAAGTACGCCTTGAGAAAACCAGGGATCGCGCCCCAAATCGCGCCCCCTAAAAACCCGGCCAGCAGCGCCGCGGTAATCACCATCCATCCAGGCCATTCCGGAGGATTCAGCCCAAGCAGAATCGCCAGAATAGCCCCAACCACCATCTGCCCCTCGCCGCCGATGTTGATGACATCCCCTCGAAAGGCGATGCAAATCCCCAGACCAACCAACAACAAAGGGGTGGCTTTGACCAGCGTTTCAGCCAACGCGTTGGCGTTGCCAAACGCTCCATCCCACAGGGCGCCATAAGCCTCCAGCGGGCTGACACCCAGGAACAACAACATCACCGCCCCCACGGCCAGTGCGGCTGCCACGGCAAAGACGGGCAACGCCGCGTCTAACAGTTGCGACAAACGAGTTTTTGAAAGGCCTGGCATGAATCTCTTCCTTGCAATCAGTGTCGATGTAATCTACAAATCACGATTTCTCAGCGATGACAGGTCTTATTTACAACCCTCGCTCGCCGCGGACATACGGGATTCCCAGCGCGGCAGGGGCGCCCAGGCGTTTGCGCACCGCCTCGCGCGAGCCGATCACCAGCACGATGATGGTGAACGCATAAGGCAACATTTGCAAAAAGAAGCCCCAATACGGATTGTAGTAAAAGGGATTGCGCAACCCAAAGAGGGTCAGCGGCCCCTGGATGTCGAGGATCAGGCGACGCAGCGCGCCGAAAGCGTAGGAGCCAAAGGCAGCGCGCACCGGATCCCATTGTGCAAAGATGACCAGACCAACAGCGATCCACCCCTGCCCTGCGGTGGTCAGCTAGCTAAACCAACCCGGCGAGATCGCCAGGCTGATCGTGCCCCCAGCCAATCCGGCAAACACACCGCCGATAAAGACATAGAAATACCGCAACCGATACACGCTGATCCCCAGGCTATCGGCCGCGGCGGGGTGCTCCCCCACAGCGCGCAAATGCAACCCCGGCCGCGTGCGGTTGATGTAATACCAGACGAGCGGTGTGAGCAAATACCCGAGGTACACCATCACGCTTTGTTCAGTGAAGAAAATTGGCCCCAAAAGAGGCGTCTGAGAAAGCAACGGGATGGAAAAGCGCGGCAACAACGAAATCGTGCCCGCCTTGCTCAAGCCTTCGCCCAACACCAAGCTGATCCCTGTGCCTAAAAAGGTAAGCGCCAGCCCGCTGACGACCTGATCAGCTTGCAAATGAATGGAGATAAAAGCATGCACCTGACTGAGCAATCCGGCTGCCAGCATAGCCACCAGCAAGCCAAGCCAGGGATTGCCAGTGGATACCGCCGTGCTGAATGCACTCATGGCGCCAATCAACATCATCCCCTCCACGCCCAGATTCAGCACGCCAGAGCGTTCGGTCAGAATCTCGCCGATGGTGGCGAACAATAACACCGTTCCGGTAGCGACGCCGGCCTGCAGAATGATAATTGGATCCATGGTCAGGCTTCCTCCTCAATACGGATAATACGCACGCGGTAGCGCAACAAAAAGTCGCTGGCGATCAGGGCCACCAGGATGATCCCCTGAATCATTTTCGGGATGCCCGAGGGCTGGATTTCACGCCCGGCGAGCAACAACGCCCCGAACAAGATCGAAGCCAGGATGATGACAAAAGGGTTTAGCTTGGCCAGCCAGGCCACGATGATTCCCGTAAAGCCATACCCGGCAGCAATCGGCGAGGTCTGGAGACGATGCACCACCCCGGCGACTTCCGACATCCCCCCCAGGCCAGCCAGCGCCCCGGAGACCAGCATCACCATCATCACGTTGCGCTGGATGTTGATCCCGGTGTAACGCGCCGCTCGCGGGTTGTCGCCGATCAGGCGGATCTCATACCCCCAGCGGCTGCGATAAAGGATGAACCACAAGACCGCCGCGGCGACGATGCCGATCACCAGCCCCAGGTGGGTGGTCAAACCGCGGAGGACAGGAAACTCTTTGGCGTAATCCGCCAGGCGCGGCAACCAGGCCGTCCGAGGGAAAAGCCGGCTCATCTGAAATCCGCCTTCCGTCCACACCGCGAAGATGAAGAAGTTGACCCAGGAGACGGCGATGTAGTTCATCATCAGCGAGCTGATAACCTCATTGACGTTAAAGCGCGCCTTGAGAAAACCAGGGATCAACCCCCAAATCGCGCCCGCCAGGATGCCGGTCAGCCCCATAACAGGCAACATGATCCAGCGAGAAGTTTCCGGCGGCAACAGGGGCGTCAACACCACCGCGCTGGCGCCAAACGCCCCCATGATGAACTGGCCTTCGGCGCCGATGTTCCACAGTTTCATGCGGAAGGCGATGGCGCACGCCAGGCTGGTGAGCAAGATCGGCGTGGCCTTGACCAGCGTATCCGAGAGCACACCGACGTTGCCGAACGAAGCACGGGCGATGTGGGCGTAGGAACGCCAGGGATCGCCGCCTACCACGGCCAGGATAACCCCGCCAAGGATCAACGCCACCACTACCGCGCCCAGAGCCACCAGAGCGGGAAACCAGCGCGGTGGTTCTTGCAAACGCGGCTCAAACTGTATGCGATACGGGAAACGACGGGGAGACGCCATCACAGCATTTGAAGGTTGCGAAGAATTTTGACTCATATCTCACGCGGCTCCTGTCTTTTGAATTTCTGCCAGCGGGGTGCCGGTCATCATCTGGCCGATCACGTCCAAATCATCATCAGTCACCTCGCCCATGATCTCGCCCTCGTAAATCACATACACACGGTCGCTCAGGGCAAGCAGTTCTTCCAACTCCTCCGAGACCAGCAAAATGGCTGCTCCCGCTTCGCGCTGCGCCAGCAACAGGCGGTGAACTCCCTCAATCGCGCCCACATCCAGGCCCCGCGTGGGTTGCATAGCCAACAGGAACTTGGGTTCACCGGAAATCTCGCGCGCCAGGATGACACGTTGCAAGTTGCCACCAGAGAGCAGACGCACCGGCGTTTCCACCGTGGGCACGATGATATCGTAGCCTTCCTTCAGCTTCTCAGCGAATTCGGTAGCGGCGGTCATATCCACCATCCAGCCGCGGGCGATGGGCGGGCGGCGATACTTCTTCATGATAACGTTGTCCGTCACGCTCAGATTGGGGGCGGTGCCCACATGTGTGCGATCTTCGGGGATGTATCCCAATCCGCGGCGGATACGTTTGCGCACCGAAAGGTTGTTGATCTCCACCCCGTTGAGGACAACTTTCCCCTGGGTGGGTTTGCGCAACCCGGAAATCACCTGCGCCAGTTCGCGCTGGCCATTGCCCGCCACACCCGCCAGGCCAACGATTTCGCCAGCGCGCACGTTAAGAGAAACGCCGCGCAACGCGGGTAGCCCTTTATCATTGAGGCAATGCACATCTTCTACCGAGAGCACCACATCTCCCGGAGGCTGTTCTTTTCTGTCCAGATGGAAGACCACCTCGCGGCCGACCATCAGTTGGGCCAGCTCCTGCCGCGTGGTATTGCCGATCTCAAAACCCGGAGCAGTCACCTTGCCGCGCCGCAACACCGTCACCCGATCAGCGATCGCGGTGACTTCCCCCAGCTTGTGACTGATAAAGATGATGGATTTCCCCTTCGCCGTCATCGCCCGCAGAGTTTCAAACAAGCCATCAATCTCTTGCGGGGCCAGCACAGCGGTAGGCTCATCCATGATGAGCACTTCAGCGCCGCGATAGAGCATCTTGAGAATCTCAACACGTTGCTGCTCACCCACCGATAACTGCCAGACATGGGCACGGGGATCAACGTGCATGCCAAAGCGCTCCCCTAAATCAGCGATGATGGAATCGTATTCCGCCAGGCGCATACGGAAGCGCGGTTTATCCAACCCCAACAAAATATTCTCGGTAACAGTTTGGGAAGGAACCAACATGAAGTGTTGGTGGATCATGCCGATCCCGGCATCAATGGCATCACGCGGAGAGCGAAAACTCACCGGCTTGCCATTCACGAAAACCACACCGCCATCAGGGCGGTACAAACCGGCAAGCACGTTCATCAATGTGCTCTTCCCTGCACCGTTCTCCCCCAATAGAGCGTGAATCTCACCCCGGCGCAGAGTGAAATCCACATGGTCATTGGCCAGCACGCCGGGGAAACGTTTGACAATGCCCCGCATCGCGATCACATTTTCGTGGTTGCTCGAATCAACGGCCATAGGCGCTCCTCAATGGTCAGAATAATGACAGATAATCGATTGGGTGCGAGGGCTCGCACCCAATCCATCAGCCGCCATCGTTGTGCGGTTTGGGGGACGGGCTTGTGCACCCGTCCCCCATCTTCCAGCGAACTAGTTGTCCAGGCTGGGCAGTTCGGCAGTGATGCCCTCCGCCCACCAGTACATACCAATCTTCACATCGGGGTTCCAGGCCTTGAACTGGTCGAGATCCAGCTGCTCCAGCGACTGACCTTCTTCCAACACCAGGTTGCCCTGATTGTCGTAGATCGGGCCTTTGAAGACGTCGAAGCGGGTGAACTCACCAGCCAGCGCCTGATCCACCAACGACTGGACTTCATCGATGACTTCCTGAGGCAGTTCAGCCACACCCGGAGGCAGGGTTTCGCCCTCCATGAAGCCGAACAGACCCAGACCGCCAGAATCGGCGTCAAAGTAATCCCAACCGGGGGTATAGGTGCCATCAATTACGCCTTCGGTGATCTTGGCGTAAACCGGGCCCCAGTTCCAGTACGGAGCGGTAAGGCAGGCATCCACTTTGCAGGAGCCGTACCAGTCATAGGTCACGCCCCACTTGCCCTTCTCCTGAGCCACATCGGCCACCGCGGGGGTGTCGGCGCCGGTGAAGACGACCTGCGCGCCGGCGTCAAACAGCGAGGCCGCAGCTTCTTTTTCGATGATCGGGTCGTGCCAGGTGTTGATCCAGCGCACATCCATGGTGCAGTCGGGGCAGGTGCGGCGCATCCCCAGGGCGATAGCGTTGCCCAGGCGGATTTCTTCAGGGATGGGGAAGGTCGCCATGTAACCGACCTTGAGGTTGCCATCCATCTGCGCGCGGGCACCCGCCAGCATGCCGGCGAAGTACTTCATCACTTCCATGGCGCCAAACAGGTTGCCGAAGTTCTCACCGTTGGATTTGAAACCGCTGATGTGGATATAGGTCACATCGGGGAACTCGCTGGCAACGGTCTCCATCGGATCCATGTAACCAAAGGAAGTGCCGAAGATCAGATCAAAGCCCTTACGCGAAAGGCTGCGGAAGATCTGCTCAGAGTCGGCGCCCTCAGGCACGTTCTCAATGTAGGCAATGTTCACGTTGGGGACGTTCTGCTGGATGTACTCCAGGCCTTCGTAGTGCGCCTGCGACCAACCACCATCGTCATGGGGGCCAATCAGCACCATGGCGACATTGAATTTGCCCTCTTCAATGGTCGGGATCTGAAAGCCGGCCACTTCCTCGGCCGCGCCTTCTGCACCACCCTCTGCAGCGCCTTCTGCGCCACCCTCAGCGGCGCCTTCCGCAGCGCCTTCGCCAGCCGGCGCTTCTTTCGGGGCACACGCCGCCAGCACCAACGAGGCGATCAGCAAAATACTGAACAACCAGAAAACTTTCTTCTTCATAAGTTACTCCTCCAAATCAAACGCTCTAAACAGTCAGAAAGTCAGGGAAACGCGGATATGAACTATTACCCACTCTATCGTTTGCTTACCACCTCCTTTCTACCGTCATAACGGCCATGAGAAGTGTATCGTGAATAAAACATGAGACGGTCATCGCCAAACGCGACAACCGCCTCTATTCTACCCTATGGCACGATCCACGTACCGGTTTCTCCGTTTAAAGCCCGGCCAATATTTTCCGGATTGGTGATCAACGCCTGTTTGCCGCCAGACTCCAGGAACCAGATCACGGCTTTGATCTTCGGAGCCATTGAACCTTTGGCAAAGTGAGTGCCTTCATCCAGGTATTGCTTGGCCTCAGCCAACGTCATGCGGTCGAGCCATTCCTCGTTCGGCTTACCGAAATTGAGGGCCACTTTCTCCACCGCTGTGGAGATCACAAACAGATCGGCATCCAACATCTGCGCCAGCAGGCTGGAAGCAAAGTCCTTGTCAATCACCGCGGCGACACCTTTGTAAGTGCCATCTTCGTTCTTGACGACAGGGATGCCGCCCCCACCCACCGTGACGGTGATGATGCCAGCATCCACAAGCGTTTTCACCGCGTCGAATTCGACGATCTCTTTGGGCAACGGCGAGGGCACCACGCGACGCCAGCCGCGACCGGCATCTTCCACCACGTGCCAGCCATCCTCGGCGGCGCGCTTTTTGGCCTCAGCCTCATCCATAAAACTGCCGATGGGCTTGGATGGGGTTTCAAAAGCCGGGTCGTTCCCATCCACCGCCACCTGAGTGACCACCGTCGCTACCGGGCGGGAGACGCCGCGCCGGGTCAGCTCGTTCTTCAGGTTCTGTTGAATGGCGTAGCCAATCGCGCCCTGCGTATCTGCACCGCACACCTCCAGCGGGACCTCGTGCATCCCTTCCGCTTTGGCGGCGATTTCTGAGCGACGCAGGATGAACCCTACCTGAGGGCCATTCCCGTGTCCAATGGCGACCGTCCAGCCATCTTCAATCATGTCAGCAATGTAATACGCCGTCTCGCCAGCTGCCTTGTACTGATCTTCCACAGTGACGTGCTGCTTATCTTTTATCAGGGAATTACCGCCAATCGCGATGACGGCGACCTTTTTTTCACTCATACAATCATCCTTCCTGGCTAACGCATGGTCAACGCCATGACCGCCTTTTGGGCGTGCAGGCGGTTTTCGGCTTCGTCAAAGACGACCGAGTGCGGCCCGTCCATCACTTCACTGGTGACCTCGATGTCGCGATCCGCGGGGAGCGGGTGCATGTAAATCGCATCGTCTTTGGCCAGAGCCATCTTGCGAGCATCGGTAATCCAGTGTTTATACTGATCCTGAAGGCGCTTGCCTTCCTCGGGATCGTGCGTGGTCATCAACGGCCCCCAGGACTTGGCATAAATGATATCCGCGTCCTTGAAGGCTTCCTCCATCCCATTAGGGTCGGAGATGATCTCAAAGCCGGTCTTGAACTTGCGGGCCTGCTCTTGCGCCTGCTCAACGATGTCCGGCATCAGGTTGAATTCCGGCGGGTGCGCCAGCACAACGTCCAACCCAAAGCGCGGCATCTGCAAGATCAGCGATTGCGGCACCGACATCGGCTTGAGATAAGAAGAAGCATACGCCCAGGAAACCACCATCTTCTTGCGGCGCAGATTTCGCCCCTTCTTTTCCATGATGGTCATCAGGTCGGCGAGGCACTGGAAGGGATGGTAGATCTCGCACTGCATGTTCAGCACCGGCACGCGAGAAGCCTCGGCCACCAGATTGAGATAGCGGTTGCCAATGCCCCAATCCACGTGACGGATGGCAATGCCATCAAAGTAACGACCAAAGATTTCGCCGAGTTCCTTCTCCGTATCGCCGTGGGAAATTTGCGTGGTGCGGCTCTCAATAAAAGCTGCGTGCCCACCCAGCTGCGCCATGCCCGCTTCAAAGGAGCCGCGGGTGCGGGTACTGCTGAAGAAAAACAACATCGCCAGTACCTTATCGCGCAGGTAGGCATGCGGTTCACCAAGCGCGCGCTTGCGCTTCAGATCCCAGGCGACATCCAGGATGGTTTCGACCTCTTCCTTGCTGAAGTCAAGGTCACCAATCAGATCGCGGTTTCTTAAATCCGTTTGCATTTTATAGTCTCCTTGTGGGAAAGGGTTGGAGATTAGCGATTAGGGATCAGGTAATGGGCAACTCGTCAGTCTGTTGCCCTATTGCCTGATCCCTTGTTCCTATCCCTTCTTACTCCATCGCTCCAAGAACAAGCGCCAGCAGCGCCATGCGCATCACCACGCCATTGAAGGCTTCCTGCCAGTAGCGTGACCAGCGGGTGATATCCACGTCTGGCGGGATCTCATCCATACGTGGCAGGGAGTGCAACAAGATCGCGTCGGACTTGGCCTTGTTGACCAGCAGATCGCGCGTGATCTTGTAGTTATCAGGCGTTGTGGGCAACTCACCCTTGCGCTCATCGCGCGATTTGGTGTAATCCGGCTGTACGGTGGGCTCCACCAGGATGACATCAGCATCCCCAATCACATCCCCCACATGATCGGCAAAATCAAAGTCCAGCCCCATGGCGGTGTAATCTTCTTTGTAGTTGTCGGGCAGTTCCATTCCCGGCGGGGCAACAAAGGTGATCGGGCAATCGAACTGTGTGAGGGCATAGCCCAGGGAGTGCATGGTGCGCATGCGCATATCACCCACAGCCACCCAGCGCAAGCCGTCGATGGTGCCCTTCTCGCGCAGCACAGTGTACAGATCGGTGAGGATCTGCGTGGGGTGTTCCCCCCAACCATCGCCGCCATTGATCACGGGGATCGAGGCCCATTTGGCTGCTTCATGGGGTGCGCCTTGCTGGAAGTGCCGCATGACGATCACGTCACCGTAGAACTCCAGCATCTTGACCGTATCCTTGATCGACTCCTGATAAAAATCACCCGCGCGGGTCATTTTGGCGTCGGAGAAACCGGTCACCTGCCCCCCCAGACGGATCATTCCCGCCTCATGCGCCAGGCGGGTGCGGGTGCTGGGCTGATAAAACGCCGTCACCAGCGTTTTCCCCTGAAGCAAATCCGCATTCTGGCGATTGCGGGCAATCGGCTCCAGCTCCTCAGCGACCTCAAACACACGGAAGAACTCATTGCGTTCGAAGTCCTTCAAAGAAAGAATATCACGACCTAAAAAGCTACGCATTTTTTTACCTCCAGAATTTTTTAGAATAATTTTCAGTAATCAGGGGTCAGTTGCGTAGAAAGAACTGGCCTCTGATGACTGAAAACCAATCAGCTCACCCTACGCACCACATGAAAGCGAAAGTAACCGGGAAGAAAATAACTCAACGAGTAATCGATCGGTTTGCCATCCACGGTATACAATAGGGAGACAAAACGCAAAACCGCATCCCCGCGCTGGATGTTCAAAGCGCGCGCCACCGCCGACTCCGCAGCCACTGAGTTAATCTCACAGCGCGAACTCCCCAATGGGGGCGACTCCCGTCTGAGCAACAGATCCAACACCGAGCCAGTGAAATAACCGTTCACCTCCTCCACCGTCAGGTAACCCTCCGGCACCATGTCTTCCAAATAAGCTGCCGGGCGATCTTCCACCAAGATCACACGAGCAACGTGAACGATACTGGCGCCTGGCTCTAATTGCAGGACATTGGCCACAGACCGGGAAGCGGACTGCACCTGCACATGCAACTCCCCCATCGTCACCGGCAATCCGATCCGCTCGGCCATGCGCTCGATGCTTTCCAGCACCTCCAGTCCGCTTTCCAACACCTGCGCAGGGCGCGCCACAAACGTGCCAACGCCCTGACGTCGCCAGACCAGCCCCTGGGTCTCAAATACCCGCATCGCCTCGCGCAGGGTAGCGCGCGAGACGCCCAATTGCTTTGCCAGTTTGGGTTCGGAGGGCAACCGCTCACCCACCGGCGTTGAAGCGATCAACGCCGCCAGGCGCTCCTGCAGAATCTGTCGATCCATCACTCCAGCACCGGCACAAAATCGAAGCGCGTTACATCTACCAACCCAAGATCGGAAATGCGCAATTCTGGGATGACGACTAAGGCCAGCAAGGAGAGCTGCATATTCGGGTTGTTGAGGCGACAACCGCAGGCTTCAAAGCCTTTGAGGACAGTCGCCGCCTTACGGGCGACGATCTCAGCGCGCTCGTTGGACATCAGGCCAGCGATGGGCAATTCCACCGCCCCGATGATCTCCCCATCCTTGATGACCACCTGCCCGCCCTGAGTTTCCGCCAGATGATTGGCCGCCTGCGCCATCATGGCTTCATCCGTTCCGACAACAATCATATGATGGCTATCGTGTGCGACGGTGGTGGCGATGGCACAGCGCTCGCTGAAGCCAAACCCGTGCACCAGCCCTACGGTCACACCGCCGGTGCCGCGATGCCGCTCCACCAGGGCGATCTTCGCCAGATCACGCGCCAGATCGGCGCCCACCTCCCCATTCCGGGCGGCGATCTCCATTCGCAGATGCCGAGTGGGGGCCTGATTTTCCACCACGCCGATCACGTTGGCAGTCACCTGAGCGCGCCCATCAGAAACCGGCAGGTGGAAATCTGCCGCCGTCAACGGCTTTTTTAAGCGTACCGAGTGCGTCGCCCAATCCGGATAAGGATAAGCAGGCAAGTCCACCACCAGTTTTCCGTTCTCGGCAATCACCCGGCCTTTGGCGATCACCACCTCGGCGCGGAAATTTTCAAGCTCCGCGGCCATGACAATATCCGCCCAGCGCCCAGGGGCAATCATGCCGATCTCGCGACTGAGACCAAAATGCTCAGCGGTGTTGATGGTCATCATCTGAATAGCGGTCATCGGCTCCAATCCCTCCGCGATGGCGTGACGCAACACCCGATCCATGTGCCCATCGTTGACCAGCGTCTCGGAATGACTATCATCGGTGCACAGAATAAACCGCCGCGGATCAAGACCGCGCCGGGTAACGGCTTCCACCTGCGCGGCGACATCGTGCCAGGCCGAACCATAGCGCAACATCGGTCGCATGCCCTGACGGGCGCGCGCGATGGCATCTTCCAAGCGTGTGCCTTCATGATCATCTTCGGCACCGCCAGCCACATAACCGTGGAAAGGCAAACCCAAATCCAGGCTGGCATAATGGCCGCCAACCGTTTTATTCGCGGCGTGCGTTACCGCCATCTCTGCCAGCATCTTCTCATCTGCGTTGAACACCCCCGGGAAATTCATCATCTCGCCCAGGCCGATGATTCCCTCCCAACCCATCGCCTCGGAAACCTCCTCAGGGCCAATCGAAGCTCCCGGAGTCTCCAAGCCCGGCGCAGAGGGCACGCAGGAGGGCATCTGTACCCACACGTGGATGGGTTGAACAGCGGCCTCATCTATCATCAGTTTGACGCCTTTCAGACCAAAGACGTTGGCGATCTCATGCGGGTCAACAAACATTCCCGTCGTCCCGCGCGCGGCGACGGCGCGCACAAACTCCGTCACCGTGACCATGCCGCTCTCGATGTGCATATGGGCATCGAGTAAGCCAGGGATGAGATAGCGTCCCTCCGCATCGATGATCGTCGTCCCCTCGCCGACGGCATGAGAAGCGTCCTCTCCCACGTAGGCGATATGACCAGCGACAATGGCTACATCGGTATGTGGGATGACTTCGCCGGTCTGCACGCTCACCCAACGGCCGTTGCGGATCACCATTTCGGCAGGTTGCCGCCCCATGGCGACATCCACCAGCGTTCGACGTAATCTAAGATGAGAATCAGACATAGCAACTTCCTTTGAGAAGAACACCTTACGCCAACAACTCACTGGCAATTTGATTGTGTCGTTCAATAAGCGCGCCCTCGTCCAGAGTGGTCATCTGACCCTCGCTGACGACGATCTTTCCACCCACCACCGTATAATCCACACGGACGGGCTGGTCGAACACTACTGCGGAAACCGGATCGTGCAAACTACCGGCGTACTCCAGGCGGTTCAAATTCACAGCGAAGAAATCGGCGCACTTCCCCACTTCAAGCGAGCCAATATCGGCGCGCCCCAACACCGCTGCCCCGCCACGCGTGCCCAGCCAGAGCGCCTGACGAGCGGTCATCAGCGTTCGCGTGGGGTCGTCCGAACGCGAGAACCCAGTGATGCCTTCACGCACGCGCGCCAGCAACATCGCCTGACGCACTTCAGCCAACAGGTGAGACCCATCGTTCGAGGCCGAGCCGTCCACGCCGAGGCCGACGTTCACTCCCGCAGCCAGATACTCTTTAACCGGCGCGATCCCCGAAGCCAGGCGCATATTCGACGTGGGGCAATGCGCCACGCCGCAGTGATGCCGTGAGAAAACGGCAATTTCATCGGCGTTCACCCACACCGCATGCGCAAACCAGACATCCTCACCAACCCATCCCAACTCTTGCATATATCCCACTGGCCGGTGGCCGAATTTCTCCAGACAAAAGGTTTCTTCGTCCTCGGTTTCCGCCAAATGGGTGTGTAAATGAACATCGTACTGACGCGCCAGGGCGGCCGATTCACGCATCAGGTCACCCGTCACACTGAAGGGGGAACATGGCGCCAGCACGATCTGGGTGAACGATCCCGGCGCGGGGTCGTGATAGGTTTCGATCAAACGCTGACTATCTTTCAGAATGACATCTTCATCATCCACTACGCTGTCCGGCGGCAATCCCCCCTTGCTCTCCCCCAACGACATCGAGCCGCGCGAGGCGTGCAAGCGCAGACCAACTTCCCGCGCGGCCAAAATTTCATCATCCAGCTTCGAGCCGTTAGGGAAAAGATAGAGATGATCTGAGGCTGTAGTACACCCTGAGAGCGCCAGCTCGGTCAGGGCAGTTTTAGTGGAAACGCGAATGGCTTCCGGGGTTAACCGCGCCCAAATAGGATACAACGTAGTCAACCAGTTGAACAAATTGGCGTCCTGCGCCGCGGGGACAACTCGAGTGAGAGTCTGGTAAAAATGATGATGCGTGTTAACCAACCCAGGGAAAACAATGTGCCCTGAGAGGTCCAAGATTTCATCTGCGGTCTGCGGCAACGCAGAGGTCGGCCCTACTTGCTCAATAAAGCCATCGCGTATAAAAAGACCACCATCCGCGATTTCACGGTGGTGGTCATCCATAGTGACAAGCAATTGCGCATTGCGAACCAGAAGAGTGGGCATAGGATTCCTGTTCCCGCGTTCGGCTAATTGTCTGACAACCACTAGTTTAGCAGATGCCCGTCCCGCTGTCAATTGTCTGACAACCCATTAAGCCAAAACGCCCGCCCCATTTACCGGGCGGGCGCGTGGTATCACGAAGAAAAACTTACTCTTGTGTTGTTTCGTCCAATAACCCGTTATCAATCGTGTAAGCCGGGCTAAACATGGCAATGCCATTCCCATTCGGAGAAACGAAGAAGGTGCCGGTAACCTGCTGGAAATCCATAAAGTAGCTATACTTATACACGCCAACCACCAGCCGGACGCGATTCTCACCAGGGTTTACCGTGAGCAGGTAGTTTTCCGGCCCCACCAGGGAGAGAATGATGGGGAACGAAGCGTGGTTAATCAGCCGGAAATCAGCCACATTTGCAGCGCCGTAGACGCGATCGGGGCTATCATACCACTCGCAAGAATAAAGATAAAACTGCGTCGTTCCATTGGGCAGGATATCGACCACGCCGTTGAAGTCGCGATCGCAGGCATCATACTTGTAGATCGTCTCACCCGAGAACACCTCAATAGTCGAGAAGCCCGGCGGAATCTCAAACGTTTCGTCTTCGTAGCCGATCAACTCGAGCGAAATAGTTTTTCCAAGATGATTCTTCACCTGCATGGTGGTTTTCTGACTCGCACACGGATAAATCGTGAGCGTGATATCTTTTTTCATCACAAGTTCGCCGTCAATAACATCGGCAACATCCTTGCCACATACGCGATAAGCATAGTAGAAAGTTTTGTCTTGCTCCAGCGCAACTTCAACGCTTTCTCCCGCGGGCACGATGACAATTCTCAAACCATCATTGAACTCTTTATGATCTGCTTCATCTTGCGATCCATAGTTGGACTTCTTGCTTCCCTCGCTCTTCGCCCAAGCATCAGCCGTATAAATCTCCACACGAACATCACGACGCGTTTTGTTCTCAACTCGGAATGTTTTTGTTTCAGCCGCACGCGCGACAGCATACCCCCCCATAGCAGCAACCAACGCTACAACCAGGGCAAGCAAGGCAAACGAAAATGGGTGTCTAGTTTTCATCATAAGCTCCTTCGCCAGATACCATGCAGGCATTCAGACTTTTTCTTCAGAGTGTCTGGATTATACCAACAAACCCTGTCTCCCCCAAGTCGCCACTTTTACGGTCCAGCAGGGCGCCAATCGACGTCAAACTCCCAGCCGGAAGCGTCCGTCAGTGGGGTGATCTCCTGAGCACCCGCGCGCAGCAGATAGATATCATGTTGTTCGCCGGCTTTCCAGCTTTCAAAAGCCAGCCATTGCCCATCCGGAGAGATGCCAAGCTCGCGCATTGGAATTGTCCCCGGGTAAGGATACAGGCGGAATTCCGCCGCCCCACCATCAGGATAACGCGCGCCCATTAAACGCGGAATACCACCCTGCTCGCGCTGAGTGAAATAGATCGTTTGACCATCCGGCGACCAGACCGGGTATTGATCCCACAGTCCCCCACTTGCCGAAAAGCGCATTTGCTCGCTCCCATCCGGGTTCATATGCCAGATCTGATAAGGGCCATTACGCGTAGTGACAAAAACGATCTTCTTGCCATCCGGTGACCACTCCGCCTGCGCATCCCAGAAATCACCCAGCGACAACAACGTGGATTCTCCCGAAGTCATATCTAACAAATATAACTGCGGGCGACCATCCTCGCGCAAAGCCGAATACACCACCTTATTTCCATCAGGCGACCAGGCCGGATCAAACGCGCCCACCCCTACGACCGGTAACGGCTGTATGTCGGTGCCATCCGCGTTAATGACAAACAATCCTGCCCCCGGGTACAGCTCCTGGTTTTCGCGACAAGGAGAGACAAACACCAGCTGAGACCCATCCGGCGCCCAATCAGGTTGACAGGCGCCAAGTTGTACATCGGTTACCTGAACCAACCCGCTACCATCGACATTCATCACCCAGATCTGCGGCACACCGGTGCGATCGGAGGCAAAGGCGATTTGCCCATAACCACCGCCATATGGCGTTGCCGTCGGAGGCAGTGTGACGGTAGGAGCCGCCGTTTTGCGCGGCGTTCGCGTCGCGGTGAGGGTGGAAGTCAGCGTCACAGTAGCGGTATCTGTAAAGGTGATTGTCGGCGTCTGGGTTGCAAATGGCGACAGCGTCATAGACGGCTCCTGCGAACTTGTCGCCGTTATCGTCGCGACCATGGTCTCCGTGGGCAACGCTGAAGGCACAGTCGCGCTGAGAGTGGCGGTATTCTCCGGCGTGAGGGAAACCATCTCCGTCGCAGTCGAGGAGGGAGGCGGAAAGGCTGCCGCCAGAGGCGGATAAACCTGCGCCAGCGAATCCAACGCCTCTCGACCCAACGCGGGGTTAAGCCAGTACAACGTCGCACCACCCACAAGCAGCAAAAACAGCATGAAAACTAAACCAATCAGGCACCCCCGTCGCATTGGGCCGGGTTTCGAGGGAGGAGAGCGGTGACCACCGCCCACTGCTGCGCTGACGGGGAGCGGTCCGCGCGCTCCAGAATGAGAACTCGCCTCCGCGGGCGATTTTCCAGAGGGCGGTCCGCCGCCCGGTGCGGCCTCTCCCACAGCAAGCTGACGTCGTTTGATACCCC
>WFTY01000168.1 GCA_015485245.1 Anaerolineales bacterium
ACTTCATCCAGGTTCAGCCCCACCTCAAGCAACAAGTGCAAGGCGCTTTGTAAAATCTCGGCTTTGGCAGCATGTCGTCTAATCATCACCACATAATCGCTTTCGCAATGCTTTCAGCGCGCGGTGCTGCAAAACACGCACCGCTCCCGAGGAACGCCCCATCGCCCGGGCCGTCTCCTCCGAGGAAAGTCCACTGACAAAACGCAACAATAACACATCCCGGTAATCCTCTCGCATCTGCTCCAGCGCGGCATACAGGGTAGCGTACTCTTGCTTTTGAATCACATCATCGTCCAGATTGCTCACCGCATGGCGCAATCTGTTCGCCGCCTGCTGGGCACCCTGCTCATCCTTTTGCTCTCGGCGATAATGATCGACCAGCAAATTACGGGCAATCCGAAAGAGGTATGCCGAAAACGGGTATCCCCGCGAGCGATAGCGATGAAGCGATCGCCACGCCCGCAAGAACACCTCGCTAGTCAGATCTTCCGCATCCTGATGGTTCCCCACACGAGCGTATACGAAGCGAAAAACTCGCAACGCATAGCGATCATGCAGTTCACCAAATGCATCTGCATCGCCCTGTTTGGCCTGCTCCACCAGCAAGGCGTCGCCCAGGCCTGAACGGTCGGGCATCTTACCTCCGGTTAACTCAAAACTGTAGATTTTGTTACATTCCTGTACTTTTTCTCGCCTTACGCGCGCTTCACATCCAGCTCCAGTGAGACCGGGCAGTGATCAGAGCCTTGCACATCATGATGCACGACCACGTCCCGCACCAGGGGCATCAACCCCTGGCTGACCAGGAAATAATCAATCCGCCAGCCGATGTTGCGCTGACGCGCCCGGAAGCGGTACGTCCACCAGGTGTATTGCACCCGTTCCGGGTACAACGCTCGGTACGCATCCACAAACCCGCGTTTCAGGTAGCGGTCAATCCAGAGGCGCTCTGCGGGCAGGAAACCGGTCGTGTTGACGTTCTCGCGCGGGTTGGCCAGGTCAATCTCCCGGTGGGCGATGTTGAAATCGCCACACACGATCACCTGCTCCCCCGCGGCGCGCCGGGCATCGCAGATCTCCAGCAGACGGGCGAAAAAATCCAGCTTATAGGGCACCCGGCTGTGATCGCGCCCGCCGTTGGGGAAATAAACGTTAAAAAGGGTGAACGCCGGGAAACGCGTTTCGATCACCCGTCCCTCGACATCAAAACGCGGCTCACCCAACCCCCGCACAACCTTCAGCGGCTCCAGGCGGGAAAAAGTCGCCACCCCACTGTAACCGGGGCGCTCGGCCGGATACCAGATCGCAAAGTCGCTTTCCAACGCCCGGCGCACATCGTCAGGGAGCTGGTCGGGGAAAGCGCGCACTTCCTGCAGACAGAGCACATCCGACGCTTCTGCCTGCCACCATGCAGCCGCGCCTTTTTTCAAGGCAGCGCGCAGCCCGTTGACGTTCCAGCTTGTAATACGCAAAGGCACCTCCAGAAACGATGAGCCTATTTTACTGTATGGATAAATTCGCGTCTCGCGGTCCCCCGCCCACGCGCTAAAAAACATGGTATAACCTCCTCAACCGACAGAGCGACCAAGTAGACTAACCGACCCACTCACTGCAACCAATGCAACCAACCTTCGAATTCCACATCGCCCGCGCCGTCCGGCAGCGTTATCACTTCGACGAGGCGATCTTCGCCACCAGCGGCAACGTGCTGTTCGCCGATTTCAGCGCCGCCCAGCGCTTCGCCCAGAAAATGAACGCCGCGGGCCAACCTGCTCGCGCCGGGGAAATCTACGCCCTGGGGTTGATCGACGAAATCCTGCACCGGGTCGCCCGCCTTTACCGCATGCAGGTCAACCCCTGGGCGCTGGAGAAAGCTCTGGCCTGGCTGGATGAACGCCTGGGGGCGGAGAACGTGGCGCACACCCTGCGCCGCTTCTGCGCCGAGTTCCCTCCGCTGGCCGTTCACCGCGGCGAAATCGAGGTTGACGCTTACCTGAGCGGGCGCAGCGACGGCCTGCCCAACCGGCAAATCGCCCTCGAAGAGATGCTCATGCTCTGGCTGGCGAACGCCAACCCTGCCTTCGTACCTTACAGCAACCTCTTTGACGACCATTCCCTGGCGCAAGAGAGCGCCTACCGGGAGATCATCCGCCAGCTGGAGGCCTTCTTCGAAGCGCAGCCCCCCTGCGGGACTCAAGATCAATCGCTCTTCCAGTTGCTGCGCGCCCCGGCCCTGGCTGCCGACACTCTCGAAGGTCAACTAGAATTCATCCGCCAACACTGGGCGCCTCTGCTGGGCGATTGGCTGAACGAACTGCTACGCGCATTGGATTACCTGCGGGAAGAGAATAAACCCAGCTTTCCCCCCGGCCCAGGGCCGCTTGAAACCCCACAATACCACGAAGAAAGCGAAGCGCCTGAACGCTTTAGCGCCGACCGCGATTGGATGCCTGGCCTGGTGCTGCTGGCGAAGAACATCTACGTGTGGTTACACCAGTTGGGGCGCGAATACGGGCGCAAAATCCATCGACTCGACCAGATCCCCGACGAGGAGCTGGATAAACTCGCCCGCCGGGGGTTCAACGGCCTATGGC
>WFTY01000169.1 GCA_015485245.1 Anaerolineales bacterium
CCGGAGGACGTCGGCGTGGAGGTGGTTATCTCCGTCGTAGGCGGCGTGAAGACCAACGGCTGCAATGAAGGGCCACCGCGGGACACTATCGCAGCGATTGACCTGATCGACGTCAATCTCGCCACAGAAAGCCGGAACTGGATCACCGGCGAACTGGCGCAGAAATACCCAGGGGCGCGTGTGCTGGATGACTACCCCCTGCACTCCGCTGCCACGCGTAACGGGCTGGGTTCAACCAACGCATCCTTGCGCTTCCATCTTGCGCCCCGGGACCCCGGCTCGTATCTGGCGCAAGTGCGCGCCGTTGGCACATACGGCGAAACCAACGTGCAGGTATTCAGCATCCTGGTTTACCTGCTGGACGCCACAATTACCTGGTAGCCCATGACGCTTGACACGATAACCCTGCCCTTGATCTGGGCGCTGAACGGTTTTCTGCTGATCGCCTACATCCTGTTGGAATACTGGACGGTCGTTCTGCTGATCGCTCCACTCACCTGGCTGACTGTGACCACAGGAAAAAGTCGCAGGCCGTGGATGCTGTTCTCGTGCGGAGCGGCTCTGCTGACGGCCATCTTTGCCCCGCCGGTGATCGGCGTGTGGCTGCTGCTGATGGCCGCGGGCAGCGTGGCCGCGCTCAAGCTGGAGCGGTTCAACCCCGACCTGCTACGCTGGCGCGTAGCAGGGGGCCTGGCAGCTTACGCCCTGGTCGGGTTGGGCTTTCTGGCCTACCGCTCTCTTGCACCGGTTCTGGCCGACCCCAGCGGTTTTTTCGCCCAGGGGCAGGGTTATCTGGATGTCATCATCGGCATCGCCGTCTATATTTTCCCGCTTGGTTTCCTCGGCATGTTGGTGCAAGCCATCTGGGTGCATCCACCCATCGAAGGGGCATCACCGGAGGACATCATCTATCGCGCGCAAACCAGAGGCCACAGGTAAACGATGGAGATTCTGGACAACGGCATTCAACTAGATAACGGACGCTTCCGCTATCTCTGGTTTCGGGTTCGGGATGACTTCAACAAGGTACATTTCCGCGCCGTGACGTTCCGCGAGCTGGCAGTCATCGCGCTCGACCGCGGCGAGCTGGAAGATTACAACGTCTACGGCAAGCACGTCGAAGCCCTGCGCGGCCTGTATAACGCCGAGGTGGATTTTGTCTACACGGCCACCGGGATTTTCAAGCCTGACCATGTTGGCGTGGTGCAATTCTTCGGCGCCGCTGGTGAAAGCGATAACCTGGCAGAGGCGGCTGCGAAAGCAGAACAACATCAGTTCGCGGTGCTTGCCACGCTTGCCAACATGCAGCAGTCGCAAATGCGTGTGCCTAACATCCGCTGGATTGAGTGGTATTTGGATTTCGTCTCCCGCCGGGCGCGCAACGTCGCCGCACTGCTGGGACATCCAGACCCACGCGAGCGGCGCAGCCCTGTTCCAACCGAGAACAACCAACTTTTACCTCTCTCCAACGGCGACGATTTGCTTGCCGAGCAAAACGAACTATTGTTCCGCGGTCTGGCAAAGCTGCGGGAGGATTTTATCTTCCAGGTCACCGCCGAACGATTGCGGCGCGACATGCTGACCAAAGCCGCCATGCGCGTGGCCGCTGAAACATCCAACGTCGCCTCGCGCCAGCGAGGATCAATCTCTATTGGAGCGAATCTGAGCATCCCCATCATGGCTGCTCTGTCCAATAACTTGAGCGCAGGGCACACGCGCGGAAAAACACATTCCCGCAGCGTAACCGATGGGCAACAGCACAATTGGGGGGAAGGACTTACTGAAAGCCAGGCGCACACCGAAAGTTTTTCGCACACCCGCGGAAAGTCCAAGTCGCAAGGTCTGGCGATCTCGCACACCAGCGGGCGCACCGTGACCATCAGCGAGGCCGAGACGCAGGGCCAGGCGCACACCGAGAGCATTGCTCGCACCAACAGCCGCTCGGTGACAAATTCGCGCGGATCTTTCTCCGGCTGGAGCAGCGGAGGAAGCTACACCCAAAGCGGGAGCCAAACCGACACGCAAGGCAGCGCAGTCAGCGAGTCTGACTCCCAGGGCTGGAATAACAGTCTTGGAGGCAGCGTCGGAGCGCAGGGAAACATCGGGATCCCGGGTGTAGCAGGTGGCGGCGTCAACGGGAGCATCAACGCCAGTGTTGGGCAGTCAGGCAACCACACCAACCAATCATCTCTTAGCAATGCACACTCCGAATCGTCTGGCTGGGCTGCAACGTCTAATTGGGGAGCATCTGGCGGCTCATCACAGAGCACATCCGTTACCACCGGATCATCGACCACCCGCGGCCAATCGGATACAGTGAGTCGCTCCCAAACCAAAGGCCGTTCCGAAGCCACGATGGAAGCCGACACCATCACGCGCTCCTGGCAGTGGGGAGAGAACGAATCCTTCACATCAGGGCGAGCCAACACCATCGGGCAGGCGCGCTCAAAACAAGAGGGTTGGGGCGAATCGCACCAGGAAGGGATCTCTCAGGGTGTGAATCAGGGGCGCACGGCCATGCAGGGAATTTCCCGTGGTCTGTCCACCGGCATGATTCCGGGGCTTTCACTCAACCGCAGTTGGATGACCGAAGACCACGTCGCCCAGGCGCTGACGAACATTTACAGCCGTGTCAAAGACTTGTTGATCGAGGCCGGGCGTTCCGGCGGCTATCTGACCGAGGCAGTGCTGTTCACCGAAAGCGACGCGGGCGCAAGTGCGGGGGACGCGCTGGTTCCGCAGGCGTTCCACGGCCCCAAGAGTATCACACCCGTGTTGACGGTGCGCCCGACCGACCGGGCAGTAGATCATATTCTGCGCTCACACGCTTTGGCGTTCTCGCCTTACCTGCTCCCCGACCCCAACGATCCGCTACACGGCGCGCTGGGGGGAAAGTTCTCCACCATCTTGACCATCGAGCAATTGGCTGCCTATACCGCCCCGGCGATCTTCCGGGAAGGCACGACCAAAGTGATCCCCGCTATCCCCAAGAATGGCTTGGGCTTCTACCCGGACATGGAAGGCGACATTTTGCTGGGGCATCAGTATTCACCGGAAACCGGCGATCTGACCAAAGCGCCGGTCAAACTAAAAAAGGGCAGTTTCGTCCACATGATGTTTACATCAGCCACCGGCTACGGCAAGTCAGTCGGCGCGATGCGGCTGGTGTACGAGGTAGCGCGCCATTGGGATGACTACCGCGTGGTCGTTCTGGATTTCGGCTACGCCTGGCGGCAGTTGTA
>WFTY01000170.1 GCA_015485245.1 Anaerolineales bacterium
GAATGGCGTACGTCGCCTGCAACACTTTCCGCTGGAAAGGGGTCATCACCGCCCAGTTGATGGGCAAATCGAAGTGTTGACGCTCTCCCTGCAAATACGCCCGGACTTGTTCACAAGCCTTACGCGTGCCGTCTTCGTCATAAACGACCACTGCGCGATGGCGAGTCTGCAGGGCCGCCCGAAAGGCGGCTTCATCAGCGTGCGTATCCACAGCCACCAGACCATCAGCATCCACTGCCACCCAGATCGGCCCCAGCGGCGTAGAGGCGACCTCCGCGATGTAGATCCGTGCAAGGTGTTTCATCAAACCTCCGTCGATTCGGTCAGGCGAAAACCGACAAACTTGCAAAAGTGAAGGGATTCCGTAGGGTAATCGTAGGGTAAACGTCATGCAAAGTTTACCCCACCCTGGTATAGTTAGGGTCGAAGGGCGATTTCTCTTCTTCTCCTCCTTAGAGAGAGCCGGGTATGGCGAACCCGGCTCTCGCCGATTCTGGGAGAAATTCTCCACGCTGGGGGAATCAGCAAAGGAAACACATTATAGCCGAAGCACTACCTCCCAACAACGGCGGCGCGCAGCTCCCGAATTGACAGGGTTGAGAGAGCCAGAGAATCTGGTTCAGCAACAGCGCAATTTCCTGGTGCACAACAACCTCACCTTAAAGAATCCAATTCTTTAAGCCCCCCAACACAAATACACCGAACGAACGTGCTATAATCCGAAACGATCTCCCCCGTCAGAACAAGTCAGTCCTTTGTATCATGTCCTTCGTCCATCTACACGTCCACACCGAATACTCGCTCCTCGACGGCTTCAGCAACATCAAGAAGCTGGTACAGCGCGCCAAAGAAATGGACATGCCCGCCCTGGCGATCACCGACCACGGCACCATGTACGGGGTGATTGATTTTTATAACGCGGCGATGAACGCAGGCATCAAGCCAATCATCGGCGTGGAAGCGTATATGGCCGCCCGCGGCATGCGCGACCGCGACTCCAAACTGGACAAAAAATCCACTCACCTGCTGCTGCTGGCGGAAAACGAAACCGGTTATAAGAACCTGCTCCAAATCGCCAGCGCGGCGCAACTGGAAGGCTTTTACTACTACCCGCGCATCGATCACGAATTTCTGGCCTCTCACGCCGAGGGGATCATCTGCACATCAGGCTGCATGTCCGCTGAGATCCCGCGCTCCATCCAGCAAGGGGATATTGAAGGGGCGCGCAAGCAGCTTGACTGGTACTACGAGGTCTTTGGCCCGGAGAACTTCTTCCTCGAATTGCAGGAACACCAGATCCCCGAACTAGAGATCATCAACAAAACCTTGCTTGAACTCGGGCCGCGCTACCGGGCGCGTTACATCGCCACAAACGATGTACATTACATCAACCCGGATGACGCCCAGTTGCAGGACATCCTCCTGGCCGTACAGACCGGCTCGCTGCTCAGCGACCCCAAGCGCATGCGCATGACCGACCCGACATATTACCTGCGCCCGCCGAATGAGATGGCACGCATTTTCGCCGAGGTGCCGGAGGCCATCCAGAATACGCTGCTGATCGCTGAGCGCTGCCAGCTCGATCTCGATCGCAAAGGCTATCACCTGCCAGAGTTCCCCCTCCCGGAGGGACAAACTGCCGAGGGGTATCTGCGCCAGCTTTGTGAAGAGGGCCTGCGCCGCCGCTACGGCCCGCGCGCCGACGACCCCGATGTGCGCCAGCGCCTGGATTATGAACTGAACATCATCCACGACATGGGCTTCGATGCCTATTTCTTGATCGTGTGGGATCTGTGCCGGCACGCGCAGGAAAGCGGCATCTGGTACAACGCTCGCGGCTCGGCGGCCGGCTCAATCGTCGCCTATACCCTGGAAATCACGCTGGTAGACCCGCTGGAACACAACCTGATCTTCGAGCGCTTCCTCAACCCCGGGCGCGTTTCCATGCCTGATATTGACCTCGATTTCCCAGACGACCGTCGCGCCGAAATGATGGAATACTGCGCCCGGCGCTACGGCAGTGACCGGGTCGCCCAGATCATCACCTTTGGCAAAATGAAAGCCCGCGCTGCCATCCGCGATGTCGGCCGGGTGAAAGACATCCCTCTCAGCGAGGTTGACCGCGTCGCCAAGCTGATCCCCAACATTCCCGGCAAACCGGTTTCCATCGAGCAGGCGCTGAAAGAAGTCCCGGAACTCAAGGCGCTGTACGACTCCGCCGAATACATCCGCGATCTGATTGATACTGCCAAGCGTATGGAAGGCGTGGTGCGCAACGCCGGGACGCATGCCGCCGGGGTGGTGGTTACAGACAAGCCCATCATCGAGTACGTGCCCTTGCACCGTCCAACCAGCGGCGGCGGAGATAGCCCCATCGAGACCGTCACGCAGTTTGAGATGTCGGTCATCGACGCGCTCGGCCTGCTGAAAGTTGACTTTCTCGGCCTTTCCACCCTCTCCGTGATGGCGCGCGCCTGCGAGATGATCCACGAGCGGCATGGGGTGGAATACAACCTGTACAACATCCCGCTGGACGACCCCGAAACCTATGCCCTGATGGGGCGCGGCGAGACCGCCGGGGTGTTCCAGGTGGAAGGCTCCGGGATGCGGCGCTACCTGGTCGAAATGAAACCGCAAACCCTGGATCACGTCATCGCCATGATCTCCCTCTTTCGTCCCGGCCCGATGGACTTCATCCCCAGCTACATCCGGCGCATGCACGGCGAGGAGGAAGTCACCTACCCGCACCCTGCTTTGGAACCGATTTTCGCCGAGACCTACGGCATCCCGGTGTATCAGGAGCAGATCATGCGCGCCGCGGTCGAACTGGCCGGTTACACCGCCTCCGAAGCAGATTACCTGCGCAAGGCAATTGCAAAAAAGAAGAAAGCCGAGCTGGAAAAGCACCGCGCTAAATTTATCGCCGGGGCTGTTGAGCGCGGCATCCCCAAATCCACCGCGGAAAAAATCTTCGCCGATTGGGAAGAGTTCGCTCGCTACGGCTTTAACAAAAGCCACGCCGCCGATTACGGCGTGATCGCCGTACAAACAGCGTATCTCAAAGTCCACTATCCGGTGGAATACATGACCGCCCTGCTCTCGGTCTTCCAGCACGATACCGACCGGGTAGCCTTGTACGCAGCCGATTGCCGCCGCATGGGAATCGAAGTGCGCCCGCCCGACGTCAACCACAGTGAGTGGGATTTCACCATCGAAGGCCAGGGGGAAGAAGCCGCTATTCGCTTTGGACTGGGCGCGGTCAAGAACGTCGGTCACGGCCCGGTGGACGCCATTCTTCAAGGGCGCGCCGAGGGGCCCTTCAACAATCTAAACGATTTCATCCAGCGAGTTGACCTGCGCAAGGTCGGCAAACGCGCCCTGGAATGCCTGGTAAAAGTGGGCGCGCTGGATGCTTTCGGCACGCGCCCGGCTCTGCTGGAAGCGCTCGACCGCATCATCGCCCTCAGCGGGACGCACTTTGCCGCCGCCGAGGCCGGGCAAATGAGCCTCTTCGGAGCGCAAACCGGCCTGGCCGACCCGATTGAACTGCCCGTCACCTCTGGGGAAATCTCCCGCCGCGAGTTGCTGGATTGGGAACGTGAGCTGATCGGCCTGTACGTCTCGGATCACCCCCTCAGCCCGGTGATGGACGCTATCGCCCAGAACATTACGCACTACGCCATGGAACTGGCGGAGGCCACCGATCGTCAACGGGTACGCGTCGCCGGGATGATCACGCACGTGCGCCCGCACACCACCAAAGCCGGTAAACCGATGGGCTTCGTCACCCTGGAGGACGTACAAGGCACCATTGACCTGGTGGTGTTCCCCAGAACCTGGGCGCGCTATCACGAACTCCTACAACACGACACCATCGTCCTCGTGGATGGACAGGTGGACGCCCGCGGCGCGGAGCCAAAAATCCTGGTGGATCGCGTCAGCACCGAGTTGAACCACATCACTCCGCTGGAAGAAACACCGTCCCCTCCGGCACACGCCAGCAGTTCCCCAAAGCGCCCACCTGCCTCACAGCCCGCCGCGCCGCC
>WFTY01000171.1 GCA_015485245.1 Anaerolineales bacterium
CTTTGCGCCCTCTGCGTTCAATCAGGCAGCCGCCAGAGCCGCCTTTTTGGCGTTCTTGGTCAGCCGCCCGCGCTCGTGCGCCGAGAGCACCCGCTTGCGGATGCGCAAAGCCTGCGGCGTGACCTCCAAAAGCTCGTCCGCCGCCAGATACTCAATGGCCTCATCCAGGCTCATCTGCCGGGGCGGGGTCAGGCGCACCTCGATATCCGCGCTGGCGGCGCGCATGTTGGTGAGGTGCTTTTTCTTGCAAATGTTGACGTCCAGATCACCGGGGCGTTGATGCTCCCCCACCACCATCCCGGCGTAGACTTCCGCCCCAGGGGCGATAAACAAGGTGCCGCGCGCCTCGGCGTTCTTCAAGCCGAAGGTGGTCGCCACGCCGGTCTCCCAGGAGACGAGTGAGCCGGATGTGCGCCCGCCGATTTCCCCGGCCATCGGCAGATAGCCGTGAAAAAGAGTGTGCATCACCCCTGCCCCGCGGGTAGCCGTCAGGAAGTGGGAGCGGAATCCCAGCAGGCCGCGCGTCGGCACCAGGAATTTAAGGTGTACGCTGCCATCGGCGGCGTTCTGCATATCCAGCATCCGCCCGCGGCGTGAGCCCAGCATTTCCACCACCACGCCAACCGTCTCCGCGCTGGTCTCAATATACACCTCTTCAAACGGCTCCAGGGGTTTGCCGTTGGGGTCTTGCCGCAAAATCACTTCTGGGCGGGAGACCTGAAACTCGTACCCCTCGCGCCGCATGGTCTCGATCAGAATGGCGAGGTGCAATTCGCCGCGCCCGGAGACCAGGAATGTGTCGGCGCTCTCGGTCTCGGCGACGCGCAAGGCCACGTTGGTGCGCAACTCATCGAAGAGGCGCTCGCGCAGCTTGCGCGAGGTTCCCCAACGCCCCTCGCGCCCGGAAAAAGGCGAGGTGTTAACACCGAAGGTCATGTGCACCGTCGGAGCTTCCACCTGAATGGTGGGCAGCGCGACGGGATGCTCCGGGTCAGCCAGCGTATCGCCGATGGCAATGCCCTCCAGCCCGGCCAAAGCGATGATCTCCCCCGCCTGAGCGGATTCCACTTCAACCTGCTGCAAGCCGCGATGTACATAGAGATAGCGCGCTTTTTCGGGCAGCATCGTCCCGTCCGCCTGGATGCGCGCCAGCGGTTGGCCGACTTTGATCTCCCCGGCAAAGACGCGCCCCACAGCCGTAACGCCACGATACTCGTCATAGCCCAACGTGGTGACCAGCATTTGCAACGGCGCGGTGTGATCCACGCGCGGCCCGGGGATACGCCGCAAAATGACCTCAAAAAGCGGCGATAAATCCGGGCCGAGGTCGGGCGTCATTCCCGCCTGGGCAGTGACGGCGTTGGTATACACCACCGGGAAATCAGCCTGTTCGTCGCTGGCCCCCAGCTCAACAAAGAGATCAAACGTCCGGTTGAGGACGTCTTCAGGATCTGCGCCGGTGCGGTCCACTTTGTTAATCACCACAATAGCGCGGTGCCCCATCTCCAGGGCTTTCTTGAGCACAAAGCGGGTCTGCGGCATGGGGCCTTCGGCGGCGTCCACCAGCAACAGCACGCCGTCCACCATGTTCATCACGCGTTCCACCTCACCACCGAAATCAGCATGGCCGGGGGTATCCACAATGTTGATTTTGACCTGCTGCTCGCTGTGCGCGTCCCAAATCTCGATGGCGGTGTTCTTCGCCAAAATAGTGATGCCGCGTTCGCGCTCCAGGTCGTTGGAATCCAGCACCCGCTCGGCGACCTGTTGATTCTCGCGGAAGACGCGCGCCTGCTTGAGCAGGCCGTCCACCAGGGTGGTTTTGCCATGATCCACATGGGCAATGATGGCAATATTGCGTAAATCAGTACGTTCAGTTAAATTTTCAGTCATCATACGTTCTCTCACTCTTCCAGGCACACAAAAACCCCGGCCATTGCGACCGGGGTCGTACCGGAAAGCCGTCTAATCATACCAGAGGGAAAGCGCTTTGGGAAGCAGCGTTTTGGGGAGCGCACAGAAGGCGACCGGCGCTTTGTTTGCGCTCTCCGCGGCGAATCTCAATCACCGCGCTCGGGCAACATCTCCACCACTGCGCGCAGGCCGAGCGCATACGAGCGCCAGCCGAAGCCCACGATCTTACCCGCGCACACGGGCGCGAGCAACGATTTGTGGCGGAACGCCTCACGGGCGTAGACGTTGGAAAGGTGTACTTCGATTACCGGGATGCCGATGGCGACGATGGCATCGCGCAGGGCCACCGAGGTGTGAGTGTACGCGCCAGGGTTGAAGACCACGCCCGCGGCCCACC
>WFTY01000172.1 GCA_015485245.1 Anaerolineales bacterium
CGCCCACACCGATCACCCCCACTGCAACGCTCTCACCAACGATCACCCGCTGGCCGACGGCCACGCCAATTACCCCCACCCCCACCATCACCCGCCGCCCCACGGCGACGCCATAGGCGAACCGCAGATTTTGCCTGCCCAGGTTCTACACGAGCAATTTCGCCTTACTCCCTCCCAAAGCAACAGCAATCTGTGCGGCCACGCGAGCGTTGTTCAACAACAAATCCAGGTTGGCGCGCAGGCTGGCCTGGCCGGTCAGCTCGCTCACCCGCGCCAGCAAAAAGGGCGTGCTGGCCTGGCCGCGAATTTTCTGAGCCTCAGCCTCGCGCAAGGCCTGTTGAATCGCCGTCTCGAGTTCATCGGCAGGCAGCGCCGAGGCTTGCGGCGGCGGCACGGTCACCAGTATGGCGCTCTCCAGCCCCAACCCCCAATGAAAACGGGCGATCTCGGCCACTTCGGCGGGCGATTCGGCGCGGGCGCTGACCGGCAACCCGCTGCTCCGGGAGTAAAACGCGGGGAAATCATCCGTCTGATAGCCGATCACCGGAACCCCCCAGGTTTCCAACATCTCCAGCGTAGCCGGCAGGTCGAGGATCGCCTTGGCCCCGGCACACACCACGATCACCGGGGTGTGCGCCAGCTCTGGCAAATCGGCGGAGACATCATAAGGGGGAAAGCGATGCACGCCACCAATGCCGCCGGTGGCAAACACACGAATCCCCGCTGCATGGGCAGCGATCATCGTCCCGGCAACGGTCGTCCCTCCGCTCTCACCGCGCGCTAACGCTGGAGCGAAATCGCGCCGGCTAATCTTCCGCAAAGGCCGCGCTGCAACCAGATTCTTCAACTCCTCTGCCGTCATCCCCACGCGAATCTTCCCGTCTAACACCGCGATGGTCGCCGGCACAGCGCCATGCGCCCTCACCGTGGCCTCCATGTCCGCGGCCAGCTCCAGGTTGCGCGGATGGGGCAAACCGTGGGTCACCACAGTGGTTTCCAAAGCCACCAACGGGGCGCCCATCTGGCGGGCACGGGAGACTTCATCGCCCAGGGTATACACACGCGCTAACATCACATCAACACTCTCCGCATAAAAATCAAATGGGCTTGAGGCGCGCTCTGCGTAAAGCGGCGCGCAGCTCATCCCAGGGATACTGTGAACGCGGATGATAATACCACGTCAACACTTTGCAGGTACACAGCCGAGGGTGCAATTTTTCCACCTGCTCCACCATCAAGGGGATGACTTCGCAGCGCGCTCCAAACGCAAACGCCCATTCATAGCAGACATATTCAGAACGTTGGGCGGCCTCTGAAAGCAGCAACACCAGGGCGCGCGAATCGCGAATGGCCCGATCCACACGCTCCCCCCAGTTCTGCTGACCGCGCAAAGCAAAACGATCCATCCACACCGGAACATGCAGCGCGGCCAATCGCAGGCGGACCAGCAAAGCAGCCGGGTAATCTGCGCGCGAATAAGCAATGTAAATCTGATTCCGCTCGGAAACATCGCGTTCAGCCAGCGGGAACAACACCGCCCCCATGCGTTCAACGAGGATATCCATCAAGTCAACCAGGTAATGCGTAAATTGCTCCTCGGTGTGTTGAAAAAACAAAGCGCGGTGATCTGCCGGGAAAACATCCTCCCAAACCGGCTTAAAATATTCCTGGAAATCAAGGAAATCACGATTATACAGCGGCGAAAGCATCACCGGCAAAACCACCCGCGAAGGGGCGTCATCGCCGAACAATTCGCGCAACACCACCCGGTGAAAAATTTCCAGATGGAGAAGCGGCGAGGAAACCAAAACAACCACAATTTGAGCAGCCTTAATCTCCTCGTCGGTACGATCCAGCTCATCATCCACATGAATGTCCGTCAGATACCAGGGGCGGACTTCCATCACGCCACTCTCGTTCAAAAATTCGAGTCGGGAAAACACTTTATCAAACATATCCCGGTCGCCGCGATAATAAAGTAGCAGCACGCGCGGGACACCAGTGTTGTTTTGCGACACAGAATCGGGCATGTTCACCTCCTCTATCCACCCACAACATGCATTTAAACCGGCGGGGGCAACTCAAAATCGCTTTCGCTCCCATCATTCTCAGCTTCCGGCGGAAGCCCGCTGCGGGAGAGCGCTTCAAGGAGCTGCGTGGTGCGCACCAGGATCATGTTCTCCAAATCTTCGCGCGAGGCCTCCTGCGCCCCAGCCGTATTGAAGATCTCAAGGATATCCTGAAGCAACTCCGCTTGCGCTTCAGCGCGCCCGGACTCAATCAGCGCCCAGCGCTGCGCCTCGCCCGCAGCCAGGTTAACCTCGGTGCGCCCCTTCCAGGGCGCGCCCCAGGATTCAATCAACTGAGCGTTGACGCGCTCATCCAGGATGCGGAATTGCCCTATATTCACCCACACCAGCTCAGCACCCACATCTTCCAGTTGTGCGCGCGTGGCGTCGTTGTTCAAACGCTGGGTGATGAACTCGCGGGCAAACAGCGGCTTATACTCTGCTCCAGGTTGAGATTCGCCCGCGGCGACGGCGCGCGCCTCTTCTGGCGGGATCAGATCTTCGAGACGTTTCTGCCGAATGTAACCGGCGATCGCATTGGTCACTGTGCGAGCGACCATCTGCTGCCAGGGGGTCACGCCGCCAGAGCCCACAGAACGGTTGTAAAAACTGCGCAACGCGGCCTGGAGTGAAAATACGTAGGGGCTATCCGCTGCGCGACGGGCAAGATCACTGTCGCTGCGGCCCGTGCGCAGGCGAAAGGCAAATTCCGCATCCCGGACTTCCACAAGGATGCCATCGCGCGTGGTCGCCTTCACCGACCCCAACGGGACGATCTGGTCATCCAGACTGATGATTTCACGAACGCGCTCGAAGGGGGCGACATAATTC
>WFTY01000173.1 GCA_015485245.1 Anaerolineales bacterium
GCCCGGCGGCGAAGAACGGATGCTCCTCCAAGCCGGTTTGTTGGGGATGTGCCCATTCCGGGATGCCGTCGCCGTCGCGGTCTTGTTCGGCGGTGAACCAGGCATCCAGGAAGGCGCGCAGTTTGGGGTATTGAGCTTCCAGTTCGGCGCGTTCGCCGCCGAACTGGAAGAGCCGCCAGGCGAGCTGCGCCAGCAACGGGGTCGCCAGCATGCCGGTGCGCTGACCGGCGGGGCCGGGCTGGTAATCAATGCGCCCATCGGCCTCCTGCACGGCCAGGAAGTTTTCCAGGAAACCGCGCCCCAGTTGCGGATCGGCGGGGAGCAAGAGGTCGGTCAGGAAATCGGCCTCCAGAGGGGATTGTCCGCGCCAGCCTCGCAGGTAGTCGCTGCCGTCGCCGGCGCGGGAGTACCCCTGGTCGGGGTGGCGACTGTTGACGAAAGAGGGGCGCGGCAGGTGGTCGGTAGGCGGGAGGATCAGGCTGTAAGCCGTCTTTTGCGCCAGGGAGAAAGCGGCGTCCCAGTCGGGGTCGCCAGTTTCAATCTCCAGCAGGCCGGCGTTGAGCACTTCCAGCGCGGCGATGTGTTTTTCCCAGGGGAGGGCGGCGACGGCGCGCGCCCGGGTGAAGGATTCCTCTGGCGTTGGCGCGGCGGCGAGAACCCAGGTGCAGGTGCGCTCGCTACCCGGCGGCAGGTCGAGATCGAGGGTCAGCGCCGGGTGTGGCCCTGGGCCAGGGGACGGGCCGCCGCTCATGAAGAGCAGCGGCGCGAGCCCCGCTGTTGAGCCGCTCAGCACGTGCACGGCCTCCATTTCCTGGACGTGCATGTGGGTGTCTTCCTCCAGGCTGGAAAGCAGGGCGACCCACTCAAAGCGGAGTGCACGGGCGGCCAGACGCGTGTTGGCGATCGCCGCGCGCCCGGCGATGGTTTGTGAAGCGGGCACCCAGTATTCCAGCATGACCCGGATGCCGGGGAGCGGCCAGCAACTTAGTTTGAGATAGTTGGGAAAACAGCGGTGCACCTGGGGGGGCTGATCGAAGGACTCCGGATCGCTGATGGCCTTCGCCTCGCTCACGAAGCGCGGGAACAGGCGCAGCCCGCGGGCGCGCAGGCCAAAGGTGGTGTGCAGCCCCAGGGCCGGCGGTTCTCCCCCGCGCAGCGTGAGTTCCCAAATGTGGTCGTTGGTGTAGTCGAGGTCGCCAAGACGGGCGTCCGCTGCCAGGGTATAGGCACCCGGATCGGTAATGCTCAGGTTCCATTCTCGCATGCAGGTTATTGTACTCGGACTTGTACCCTTTTACGAGAGGAGAAGGGGCAGGATGGAATTTGTGCTAGAATTGCCTGCAAGACACCACCGCATGGCGTGCAGCCGGTAAGGAGAAGAGGATGACCCAAAGCTATCAACCCCGAGGGATGTACTTTGAAGAATTTGAAGTCGGCCAGCGTTTTGTCAGCGCCGGGCGCACCATCACGGAGAGCGATATCGTCACCTTTGCCGGGCTTTCCGGCGACTACAATCAGATTCACACCGATGCTGAGTTCAGCAAGTCCACGCCCTATGGGCAGCGCATTGCCCACGGCTTGCTGGTCACGGCGATCGCTTCCGGGCTGGTCACCCAGAGCGGGGTGATCGAGGGCACGGTGATCGCCTTCCGGGAGATCGATCAATGGAAGTTCACCAAGCCCGTGTTCATCGGCGATACCGTGCATGTGGTGACCGAAGTCGTGGCTACCAAGGCGCTGCGGCGTCTGGGAGGCGGCGCTGTCGAGTTGTCACTCGAGGTGGTCAACCAGCGCGACGAAGTCGCGATGAAGGGGCTGTGGAAGGTGTTGATCGCCGGACGCCCTGAAGCCTGAGCGTCACCGTTTTCCCACGCTGAATCCCTTGAGTTGATATGCCTGAAGAGAAATCGCTTTCCCCCGAAGATCAACCGGAAGACCCGCGCGAACGCTTCCGCCGCCTGCTGGATGAGGCTGAGAAGGTTGAGGAAGAGATCGAATCGCCTCCCTCAGAAGACTTGTCTTCGTCCAGGGAGCGGCCTGCATTGCCGCGGAAGGATTTCCCTTCGACTTATCTGGATTTGCTGCAGGGGCAGGAACAGCCTCGGGAAGATGAACCCTCACCGGCGGAGACGCGCCCACAGGAGATCTCCCCTGATCGCAGCGATACGTCCTATCCCACCACGCGCCAGCTGGCCGATGAAGAGGGGGTGATCCCGCCCCCGCGGTTGGGTACCACGCC
>WFTY01000174.1 GCA_015485245.1 Anaerolineales bacterium
GTACAGGCCGCTCAGTTCCTCTGCCATGTGGTTGAAAGTGCGCGCCAGCAACCCTAATTCATCATCCCGATCCTCGGTGGTGCGCGCCGCCCAATTCCCGCGGGCGAACTGGGCAGCTGTTTCGGTCAGCGCCTGGATGGGGCGGACAAAGCGATTGGAAGTGAACCACAGGCTGATGCCGATGATCCCCAGCGTGATGACCAGCGCCAGCGCGGTGAAGGGGGTCAGGGTTTGAAATTGGCGGAAGGCGATGGCAATGGGAACTTCGTAAACCAACGCGGAATTCAGGGTGTCTATCCAGGTATATGCGCCCAGGGTGGGAGCCTGGTTGAAGGAGCGCAACGGTAAGATGTGGTGCTGTTTGCTGGTGGTAGATGAATGCCGAAATTGATCTTTAAGGGGAAGCAGCGTGGTAATTTGGGTGCGGGTAGGCTCCAGGATAGTCAGGTCTTCTGTGTAGAGATCAACGCCGACGAACTCTCCGTCGCGCGTAATCAGGTAGATGTTGCTGCCGGGCTGGAAGCTTGCGTCATCGAACAGGATGGTCTCCAGCGGGATTTGGTTCAGGAGCCCCACCAGGTAGAGTGTGCCCCCCTCGGGGGGAGTGTATCGCGCCTGGACGAAAAGAACGAGTTGATTCTTCCATGGTTCTGCCGGGGAGTAGATGAGTGCTGAACCGGTATGGCTGTCCGTCAGCATGGTGACAAGTTCGGGGAAAACCAACCCTTCCCACTCCGGGTTGGCGGCCAGGAGCACGTGGCCGTTGGTGTCCAGGATGAGAAAGTCGGTGAAGTTGATGTCGCCGCGGATGCGGTTTAGCTGATTAAGTTCCTCGAAAGTGTCTGTGCGGACCTGGTTGAGCGCGTCGGCTGAGAGGTTAGGGTTGTCAATCAGTTGCTGGATCGCGTGCTCAAATCCCCTTCGACGCGTGGCCGCGTCCAGGCGGATCTGAGCGGTTGTCATCAGGTTGTCGAGTTCGTCGGCCACATGATGGATGTTGATGTCCAGTTGCGAACGAACCTGTTCAGTCAGCAGGGCGCGCGAGCGAAAGAACACCAGGCTGCCGACGAGGATGAACGGGAGCAAGGATAGCGGCAGGACGGTGAGCAGGAAGGTGCGCCGAATGCTGCCGCGGGGTTTTTCGGGTGTGCGTTCTGCCGAGGTGGGGGAATTCGCCAGGGTCATGGAGAAGATTCCGTTTTCTTGGTTATCCGGATTCAGATTGGTCAGGTAGGTGAAGTTGAATCACCGCATCGGTGGCATCCAGTGTTTGCCCCAGTTCCTGCAGGGCGGTGCGCAGAATGCCGTCGACGCTGGTGGTGCTCCAGACCTTGCTGGTGATGTCGGTAATCGTGCGGTTGAGCAGCGCGGAGCGTTCGTTTTGTTGCACCAGCCGGGCGTTCTCCAGCGCCAGCGCAGCCTGGGCGGCAACGCGCTCTAAAAAGGCTTTGTCTTCCTCGGTGAGAGTTGCCGGATCTCCTTCCACTGTGATGCTGCCGATCGTTTGCCCACGCAGCACAAGCGGGATTTCCATCTTCTTTCCATCACCGTTTGAGGAGACAATCGCCTGGGGGTTTTCAAAAGTGAAGCTTAACTGTCCTTCCTGGGCGACCACGTCTGACCACGCCTGTGAAAGGTATTGGCGGTGCAGAGCCTCGATTTCTTGCAGGCTTTCCTGGAGCTGGTTGAAGAGCGTGGCGTGATCCAGGGCGATTGCCAGGCTGTCGGCGATGCCTTGCAGCACTGTGATGTCATCCTCATCGAAGGCGCGCTCCCTGGCCGACTGCACGGTCATCGCGCCGAGCACGCGTTCCTCGCTGCTGATCATCGGAAGGGCCAGCTCTGAGCGTGTGGAGGGCAGGTAGGGGTTTTGGAAGCGTACCGCATCTTCACCGACATCGAGGGCGATGCGCGCCTGTTTGTTCGAGATCGCCCAGCCGATCATGGAAGTCCCCCCGATGGGGAGCTTGTGTCCATCGGCGGCCATGCGTTTGCCAGCCTCGCCTGTGCCCACGCGTAGCACGGCGAACTGCTCGCTATCGTCCAACAGGAAGACGCCGACGTAATACAGGTTGAAGCGCTCTTTGACCAGGTTCACAACTTTGGTGAGCAGTTTGTCGGTGTCCAGCTCGGCGCTGATCGCCCGCGTGATTTCTGCTGCTGTGTGGATCTGCACCTCGCGGCGCTCGACCACCGCGGTGTGTTCCTGAAGCTTTTGGCGGTCGGCTTCCAGCTCTTTGGCCAGTTGAGTGGCGCGCTCCAGGTTGGAGCGCAGCCCTCGGATCAACACACCGAAGGAGACCACGCCGAGCAGGCTGACGACGAAATAGGTTACCCCGGTGGAGGCCCAGGGGAAGGGTTTGGTTGGGTCGATGTAGTCGTCCAGCAAGGGCGCGGGGATGATGAGCTGGTTCATCAACAGGCCGATGCCCAGGTAATTGATTGTGCTGAATATGGTGAGGATGGTGCCGACCCGCGCGCTGAAGAAC
>WFTY01000175.1 GCA_015485245.1 Anaerolineales bacterium
AACATAATACGGCCGGGTTTGACCACAGCAGCCCAGTATTCCACCGCACCCTTGCCTTTACCCATGCGGCTTTCGGCCGCGCGCTTTGTGATCGGCTTATCGGGGAAGATGCGAATCCACACCTTGCCGCGGCGGCGCATGGCGCGGGTCATCGCCCGGCGGGCAGCCTCAATCTGACGGGCGGAAACCCACCCCGGCTCCAGAGCCTGCAGGGCATATTCCCCAAAGTGGATCTCGGAGCCGCGATGCGCTTTGCCCTTCATCCGGCCGCGCATTTGCTTACGATACTTTACACGCTTTGGCATCAACATAGTTGATCACTCTCTTATCTTTCAAGTCGCATTGCGGCGACTTTCCTCGATTATTCGCTGACGTACACGCCTTCCGTCGCTTCCGGCGTCTCCTCGGATTCGGGGAAAATCTCGCCCTTATAAATCCACACCTTGACGCCAATGCGTCCATAGGTGGTGTGCGCCTCGGCGATGGCATAATCAATATCGGCGCGCAGAGTCTGGCGCGGTACGCGTCCCTCGCGCATGTGAATGGTGCGGGCCATCTCCGAGCCGCCCAGGCGACCGGAAACCTGCACGCGGATTCCCTCCGCACCCTGGCGCATAGCCTGACCAATGGCGCGCTTCATGGCGCGCGAGAAGCTGATGCGTCGCTCCAACTGATCGGCGATGTTGCGAGCCACCAGGAAGGCATCCAGGTCGGGGTTCTCAATCTCTTTGATATCCAGATCGATCTTCTTGCCAACCAGCGCTTCCAGCGCCGCGCGGGTGTTCTTGACATTAGCGCCTTTGCGCCCAATGAACACGCCCGGCTTGGCTGTGTGCACCACAACCTTCACTTTACCAGGGTAGCGTTCAATCTCAATGCGCGAGACCCCAGCGTTCTCATTTTCCTTGAAAATCAACTCGCGAATGGCGAAATCCTGATGTAGTTGATCGACGTAATTCTCGCCTTCGGCATACCAGCGGGCATCCCAGGTGCGGTTGATCCCCAGACGAAATCCAATCGGATGTACTTTGCGACCCATAGTCTCTCCTAACTAAGCCTCACGCTCACGCAGAATGACAGTAATATGCGAGGAACGGCGCAACCAGGGTTTGAAACGCCCGCGAGCGCCAAAACGGCGCCATCGGCGCGTCGGCCCTTCATCTGCAACAATCTTGTGAATGTACAGATCCCTGCGATTCAAACCAAAATTCTCTTCTGCGTTCGCCATCGCCGAGGCAATAACCTTCGAAATCGGCCGCGCAGCTTTATTGGGCACGAACTTCAGCATGTCTAGCGCCTCGAGCACGTCTTTCCCGCGTACCAGATTAACCACTAGGCGGGCTTTTTGCGGAGAAACCTGAATATGTCGAGCATGAGCGCGAATATCATGTGTCATCACTCACCTCACTTCCGTTTCTTCTCAACAATGTGCCCGCGGAACGTCCGGGTCAGGGCGAATTCGCCCAAGCGGTGCCCCACCATCGTTTCGGTGATGTAGATAGGTACATGTCGACGGCCATCATGCACCGCAATCGTGTGCCCCACCATCTGGGGGAAGATCACGCTTTCCCGGCTCCAGGTGCGGATCACTTTCTTCTCGCCACTTTCATTCATGGCTTCAATCTTCTTCAGCAACTTCGGGTTTACGTAAGGCCCTTTTTTCAGTGATCGTGACATATCAATAGTCTCCTGGTCTCCTGGTCTCTTAGTCGTATATCCTCTAGTCGTTCAGACTATTTGACAACCAGACTAACTGACCATGTGACTAATCCTACCGGCGTTTCTTGCCGCGACGGCGGATGATGTACTGATCCGTCCGTTTGTTGCGACGGGTCTTCTTCCCCAGGGTTTTCTTCCCCCAGGGGCTCTTGGGGCTGGGCATACCAATAGGGGAACGCCCTTCGCCGCCGCCGTGGGGGTGGTCGTTGGGGTTCATCGCCGAGCCACGCACCGTGGGGCGGATGCCCAGATGGCGCTTGCGCCCCGCCTTGCCGAGCTTGATGTTACTGTGATCCAGGTTGCCCACCTGACCAATGGTGGCGTAACAATTACGATGGATCAGGCGGATTTCACCTGAGGGCAGGCGGACATGGGCATAGTGACCCTCTTTCGCCAGCAATTGCGCCGCCGTCCCGGCAGAGCGCACCAACTGCGCGCCGCGACCGGGTTGCAGCTCAATGTTATGGATCATCGTCCCGGTGGGGATCGCGCTCAGGGGCATGCTGTTCCCGGTGCGAATATCCGCATCCGGGCCAGCCATTACGTTGTCTCCTACTTTCAAGCCAACCGGCGCCAGGATATAGCGCTTCTCGCCATCCACATAATGCAGCAACGCCAGACGGGCAGTGCGGTTAGGGTCATACTCAATCGCCGCCACGCGCGCCGGGATGCCACGCTTATCGCGCTTGAAATCCACCAGGCGAATCTTGCGCTTGTGCCCGCCGCCGCGATGACGTACGGTGATACGCCCATAAGCGTTACGCCCGCCACGGGTGTGCCGTTTGATAACCAGCGAACGCTCCGGCTTGGACTTGGTAATCTCTTCAAATGTGTATCCCGTGCGGCCCCGCATACCGGGGGTCACGGGCTTGTATTTCTTTACCGCCATGACTACCGTACTCCTTCAAAGACCTCGATGGTGTCATCGGGGTGCAAAGTCACCAACGCCTTTTTATAAGCACTGCGGCGCACCAATAGACGACGACTGAGCGCGCGGCGACTGCGTTTGGCAGGCATAACCATCGTGTTCACCCGCAGCACACGCACATCGAACAAAGTCTCCACCGCATCCTTAATCATTGTCTTGGATGCGCGCTTGTCCACCTCAAACGCGTATTGATGCAGTTTGGCAAACTGGTGGCTGGATTTTTCCGTCCACAGAGGACGTTTCAGGATATCGTAAACACTCAACGCCATTTTGATCACCTATCCCAAGTGTTCCACAATCGCGTCCAAAGCCTGCAACGGGAGGATCACCTTATCATAATTCAGCAGGTCCCGGATGTTCAGGTAGCGGACGTTCAGCGTCTTAGCCTGCGGCAGGTTGCGCGCCGAAAGCTCCACCACGCGGTAGTTCTCATCCTTGACAGGAACCACAATCAACGCGCTGGCGTCGCCCGCCAGCTTCTGCAAAGCTTCCGCCATCAGGCGCGTCTTGGGTTCTTTGAGCTTCATTTCTTTGACGATCACAATCCCGTCTTCGGCCGCCTTAGCAGAAAGTGCGGAACGCAACGCTGCCCGGCGCATTTTAACAGGCATCTTCTTCGAATAATCGCGCGGGCGCGGGGTGTGCACCTTACCGCCGCCAACCCAGATGGGAGAGCGAGTTGTGCCCTGACGGGCCCGGCCGGTGCCTTTCTGGCGCCAGGGCTTTCGCCCGCCGCCTCGCACCTCACCGCGTGATTTTGTCTTGTGCGTCCCCAGGCGGGCGTTCGCCATCTGACGAACATAGGCCTGGTGCATCAAATCGACGTTAATAGGGGCTTCAAAAATGTTCACGGGGAGTTCCACCGTGTCCACCTTGCGGCCCTGCATGTTGACTACTTTCACTTCCATGATCGCTTCGCTCCAACCACTACTGTTTGCGCGCTTCTTTGAGCACCACAAGACCGCCCTTGGGGCCCGGCACTGCGCCGCGCACCCCAATCAGGTTGCGCTCAACATCCACAAACACAACCTTGAGGTTTTGCGCGGTCACGCGATGATTGCCCATACGCCCCGGCATGCGTTTTCCAGGAAAAACGCGCGCCGTACCAGAGGTCGCGCCAATGGAACCCACCGCGCGATGACGATCGGATTGACCATGGGTTTTGGGGCCGCCACGGAAGCCATAGCGCTTGACTGCGCCAGCAAAGCCGCGTCCCTTGCTGCGGCCAACCACATCCACGTGGTCGCCAACTTCAAAGACCTCCACAGTCATTTTGTCGCCTTCTTTAACCTCCACGCCCTTGACGCGAAATTCACGCAGAAAGCGCAGAGGAGGCAGGTCATGTTTCTTGAGATGTCCCAATTGCCCGCCGGTCAGACGGCGCGGTTTGGATTCACCAAAACCCAGCTGCACAGCGGAGTAGCCATCGCTCTCCTCGGTTCGCACCTGGGTAACATAGCAAGGCCCAGCTTCGATGACTGTGACGGGAATAGCCACACCTGCATCATCGAAAATCTGGGTCATGCCGATTTTCTTCCCGATCAGCCCTTTAAACATCTCGATTGTTCTCCTTCATTTTTCGGTGTTGCCACTCATATTTGAGCGACGCACACACATGATGGGGACTGTCAGCCTGGGCTTGGCTGCATCATCCCGCCATAACGCAGTCAGTGGCCTCGCCGCGGCGAAGAAAATCTTTGGCCGCTCGTCCGATCACTCTTGCGCTATGCCGTACTCAGTTTTAATCGGGTTTTACAACCCGCTTCACCAGCCTGCCGTCGCCGGGGCAACGGCAGGCCGACAATTGTACCAGTAAATATTCGACGTTATATCTTGATTTCGATATCCACGCCCGCAGGCAGGTTCAGGCGCATCAGCATATCAATCGTCTTGGAGTCAGGCTCCAACACGTCAATCAGCCGGTTATGAGTGCGGATTTCGAAATGTTCGTGCGAATCCTTATCAATAAAGGTCGAACGACGAACAGTAAAGCGCTCGATCTTGGTCGGCAAAGGGACTGGGCCAACCACCCGCGCGCCGGTCCGTTCAGCGGTATCCACGATGCGCTTGGCGGATTGATCCAGCACACGATGGTCGTATGCCTTCAAACGAATGCGAATCTTCTGGTTTGCCATAGTATTCCTACTCGATGATCTTGGTGACCACGCCAGCGCCCACCGTCAGGCCGCCTTCGCGAATGGCGAAGTTCTGCCCCTGCTCCAGCGCCACCGGCACGATCAACTCCACTTCCATGTTCACGTTGTCTCCTGGCATCACCATCTCCACGCCCTCCGGCAGCTTGATCGTCCCCGTCACATCAATCGTCTTGATGTAAAACTGCGGCCGATACCCGCTGAAGAACGGCTTGTGCCGCCCTCCCTCGTCTGCCTTCAGCACGTACACCTCCGCCATGAACTTCGTGTGCGGCGTGATGCTCTTCGGCTTCGCTATCACCATCCCGCGCTCTACCTCGTCACGGTCGATGCCCCGCAGCAGCAAGCCCACGTTGTCCCCTGCCTGCCCTTCGTCCAGCAGCTTGTGGAACATCTCCACGCCCGTGATCACCGTGCTCTTGATCTCCTCTCGCAATCCGACGATCTCCGCCGCATCGCCCACTTTGATCACCCCGCGCTCGATCCGCCCCGTCACCACTGTGCCTCTCCCCTTGATCGAGAACACGTCCTCCACCGGCATCATGAACGGCTTGTCCAGCTCCCGCTCCGGCTCCGGAATATACTCATCCACCACCCGCAACAACTCTTTGATCGGCGCATACTCCGGCGCATCCGGATCCTTGCTGTCGCTCTGCAACGCCTGTAACGCACTCCCCTTCACTATCGGAGTCTCGTCCCCAGGAAATCCATATTCGTCCAGCAGCTCCCGCAGCTCCAGCTCCACCAGCTCCAACAGCTCCGGATCATCCATCATGTCCACTTTGTTCAGAAACACCACGATCGACGGCACTTCCACCTGCCTCGCCAGCAACACGTGCTCCCGCGTCTGCGGCATCGCCCCGTCCGGCGCTGCCACCACCAGTATCGCCCCGTCAACCTGCGCCGCCCCCGTGATCATGTTCTTAATATAATCTCGGTGCCCGGGCATGTCCACGTGCGCATAGTGCCGATTCTCCGTCTCGTACTCCACGTGCGAGATGTTGATCGTGATCCCGCGCTCCCGCTCTTCCGGCGCATTGTCGATCTCGTCAAACGCCCGAAAGTCCCCGTGCCCTACCAGCGCACAGTATTTCGTGATCGCCGCCGTCAACGTCGTCTTCCCATGGTCGATGTGCCCCATGGTCCCTACGTTCAGGTGCGGCTTGTCGCGTACAAACGTTTCCTTTGCCATAATGTACTATCTCCTCGAAATTATTCAACCATTCCGGTCATAGGTTTGGCGAGAAGAGCCCACAACGGGACTTGAACCCGTGACCTCATTCTTACCAAGAATGTGCTCTACCGACTGAGCTATGTGGGCTAGTCTCTTACAGCATGAACCGCTGACGGCGCGCGGCCGCCAGCGTGTCCAGGCAAGTGGGCGGAAGAGGATTCGAACCTCTGAAGGCGTTCGCCAGCTGATTTACAGTCAGCCCCCTTTGGCCACTTGGGTATCCGCCCGCGCAGTCGTTAGTCGACTGGTCGCTTAGCCCCCTCGCGTGGAACGACGAGGCTAACCGACTGGTTGGCTAACAGAGGAGCCGACGACGGGAATTGAACCCGTAACCTGCCGCTTACAAGGCGGCTGCTCTGCCGATTGAGCTACGTCGGCTTGCTTTGCCTGGTAACGTGCAACCTTAAAAGAGCGCAGGCATTATACCAGAGAGCCACATCAGCGACAAGACCGGCGCTCTTCTACCATTCAACGGCGGGGGAGTCTATCAGGATTTAGATGAATCGTCAATGGACTGAAAGCCGCGTGCCCGCCAGGCGAAATACAAGGCTACCGAGCCTGCCACAGCGGCGTTAAGCGAATCTACGCGACCGCGCATGGGCAGGCGGATAAGCACATCACACGACTTGCGGATTAGCGCGCGCATACCGGAGGCTTCGTTCCCCACAACCAGCGCCAGCGGGCCGCTCAAATCCAAGGTCTCAATTGAGCGGGACTGAGGCCCACCATCCAGACCATACACCCAGATGTTCTCCCGCTTAAAAACATTAACCGCCTGAGCGAGGTTAGCCTGAGCGACGAGCAGGTGCTCACTTGCCCCCGAAGAGGTGTTTACCACAGCGGGGGTGATGGTGGCGGTGCGACGCAACGGCAACACCACACCATGCACGCCCACTGCCTCTGCCGTGCGCAGCAACGCGCCGAGGTTGTGGGTATCCTGCACGGTGTCCAGAATCAGCAAAAAAGGGGGTTCTGCACGGCGCTCCGCCAGAAAGAGCATCTCGCCGAGATCGGCATAGGGATAGCCGCTGACTTCCACCGCCACCCCTTGATGAGTGCCACCCAGCGAATCAAGCTGCGACCGGGGAACGCGCTCCACGTGATAACCGCGGCGGGCGGCGATCTCCAGCGCGCTTTTCAAATGACGTTTCTGATCCACCCCCTCAGCCACCCGTAGACAGAACACCTGCCGCCGCCCGGCTCGCAGAGTCTCATACACCGGGTTGCGCCCGACAATCCATTCGCGCATGCGTCACGCTCGGCGGATCACTTCCACCGCCAGGTTGTACCGTCCTTGCCATCCTCGAGAACGACGCCCAGCTCCAGCAGGCGGTCGCGGATGAGGTCGGAGAGCGCCCACAGTTTTTGCTGGCGCAATTCGGTACGCACCTCAACCAACAAATCAACAAACGGCGCAGCTTCATCGCCACCGCGGGCTTCTTCGTCCAGGCGCAAGCCCAGCACATCCGTGAGCTCGCGCAACAACTTCTGGGCTGTCTCGAGCGCCTGTGGGCCAGCGCCCTCATCGCGCGCCTGGTTGATCGCCCGTACCAGGTCGAACAGATGACCCAGCGCGCCGGCGGTGTTGAAATCATCATCCATGGCTTCAACAAAACCCTGGCGAGTAGCCTCCATTTGTTGCTGCAACGCCGCGGGCATCTCGCCGTCCGCGCCAACCTGCGCCGGGCGCATCGCTGAACGCAATCGCTCCAGAGCGCGTTCAGCGTGACCGATGGTTTCTTCATTAAACTTCAACGGGCTGCGATAGCTGGAATTCAACACCAGCATGCGCAACACATCGGCGCTGTGTTCAGAGAGAAACTCCTCGATCGTCACCAGGTTGCCCAGGGATTTGGACATTTTCTCCCCGGAGAGCTGCAACATCCCATTGTGCACCCAGTAACGCGCAAAGGGTTTGCCAGTCAGGCTCTCGGTTTGGGCGATCTCATTCTCGTGATGAGGGAAAATCAGATCATTGCCGCCGCCATGAATATCGATTTGCTCTCCCAGGTGATGCAGGTTCATCGCTGAGCACTCGATGTGCCAGCCCGGCCGTCCTGGCCCCCAGGGGCTATCCCAAGCCGGTTCGCCGGGCTTGGAGGCCTTCCACAAAGCAAAATCCATGGGAGAGCGCTTGCGCTCATCCACGTTGATGCGAAAACCAGATTGCATATCCTCCAGCTGGCGCCCGGAGAGCCTGCCGTAATCATCATCCTTCTCAACCGCGAAGTAGACATCGCCATCCACTTCGTAGGCGTAGCCCTTTTCCACCAATCCCTGTACCATGGCGATGATCTGATCAATCTCCTGCGTAGCGCGCGGGTATACCGTAGCAGGGCGCACATTCAGCTCCTGGAGATGGCGGGCGAACTCCTGCATATAGCGCTCAGCCAACTCCATAGAGTCAACACCTTCCAGGTTGGCGCGCTGGATGATCTTGTCGTCCACGTCGGTGTAGTTCATCACATGACGAACTTCATAGCCGCGATATTCCAGATAACGGCGAATGATATCGAACACCAGCACCGACATGGCGTGTCCTACATGCGCCTTGTCGTAAACCGTCGGGCCGCAAACATACATCCGCACCTGGTTGGGCTGCAGCGTCTCAAAAGGCTCTTTCTTGCGCGTAAGCGTATTATAGATGTAAATAGCCATCAGGACTTCACCTCCGGGCGGGCGAAAATCATCCGCCCTGCTGCGGTTTGCAGAACTTTGGTCACGTTGACAACCAGGTCCTCGCCGATGTGACGGGCGCCATTTTCCACAACCACCATCGTTCCATCGTCCAGGTAACCAACACCCTGACCGGGTTCCTTGCCTTCCTGAATAATGCTCACTTTGATTGATTCACCGGGAAGAAGAACCGCCTTAACTGCGTTCGCCAACTCATTGACGTTGAGCACCGGCACTCCCTGCAACTCAGCGATGCGGTTGAGATTGTAGTCATTGGTGAGCACCAGCGCCTTCAATTGACGCGCCAGGATGACCAGCTTATCATCCACCTCGCGCGTGCCCTCAACGTCAATATCGCTGATCTGCACCATCACCGAGGGGTCTTCCTGCAAGCGGGCCAACACTTCCATCCCGCGGCGACCGCGCTGGCGACGAAGTGCATCCGCCGAATCAGCGATGTATTGCAGCTCGTTGAGCACAAAGCGGGGGATCAACAACGTCCCTGAGAGAAAGCCAGTGTGGGCGATATCAGCGATGCGCCCATCAATAATCACGCTGGTATCCACCAGGATTTTGCGCCCGCTCGCCAGCGAGTCTTCTTCCAACCCTTTGCGGCGCGGCAACCGGTTGAGGAAGATGCCAAAAATATCGTTTTGGCGCATCACAAACACAGCGACGCCAAAATAGCTGACGATCAGAACCCCCAGAAAGGGAAGGATCTCCCCAAACGGAGGCGGCAACAACGAGAGCGGGAAAGCGAGCAAAGCCGCGATCACCAGCCCCACAATCAAGCCAACCAGACTGGCGACCAGGGTTTGCGCATCCAGCCGGCCCAGCAACGAGCGCAGCGCGCGCACCGGGCGCGTGGTGATATAGGGCGTCAACACCAACCCCACCAACACGCCCACCAGACTCAAAACCACGGAATAGATTATGCGCGGTTGGGGAAGCAAATCTCCGGCAACCGAGCCGCCAAAGTAGGCCCCCACAACGCCAAAAACAACCATCCCCACAAGTCGAGCAATAAAATCAGAACTCATCGAATAACTCCTGCAAATAATGGCAAGGATAAAATTGCAGTTGGATAATAGCACGCCCCCTTAAGATCGTCAACTCCGACGGCATTCAGAAGAGCAACGATGGCAAAACTCGCTTGACAATCCCCCCTGAGACGTGTAAAATTCTGCCTGCGTCCGGAAGGACGCCACCTCAGGCCGAGATAGCTCAGTTGGTAGAGCACGCGACTGAAAATTGCGGTGTCGCCAGTTCGATTCTGGCTCTCGGCACTCTCGGCCTTGCCAGTGTGAAATTGTGAGGCCGAAACATGCGGGCGTAGTTAAGTGGTATAACGTCTCCTTGCCAAGGAGAAGGCCACGGGTTCGAATCCCGTCGCCCGCTCAAGATTGCTGATTGAGGATTGAAGATTGTGGATTGACGAGCCAATCGGCAATCTTCACGAACCAATCAGCATTTTTATTTGGCGACGTGGCCAAGTGGTAAGGCAGGGGTCTGCAAAACCCCGATCACGGGTTCGAATCCCGTCGTCGCCTCAAAAACAGCAACGCACCCCTCCCAGCGAGGGGTGTTTTGTTTTTCGGCGCGCCAGACAACGCGCTCCCCAGGGCGGGCTAAAGCAAACCAGCGGTGCGGGTATAATGTCCTTAGAAGCCACTACCTGGAGATCAACGCGCCAGCTCATGCCCCTCCTACGCGCTCATCTTTTCGAAACCTTGCGCCTGTACGCAGGTGACGGGGGCCCCCTCGATCTAGGGTCTCCAAAAACGCGGTCGCTGATCGCCTACCTGCTGTTGAATCGCGCCCACCCCATCGACCGGCGCAAACTGGCGTACACCTTCTGGCCCAACAGCTCAGAAGCTGCCGCCAGGCGCAATCTGCGGCAATACCTGTATCACGCCAAAGCAGCCCTCACCCCCGCAGATCCCGACGGCGAGCCGCTGCACATCACCAACACCAGCATTCAGTTTAACCCTCAGTTATCACTGGAACTGGACGTAGAGCTTTTCCTCCACAAAGCCCGCCCCCAGGCATCACTGGAAGAATTGCTCGAGGCGATTGAACTCTACACCAGCGATTTACTCGAAGATATTTACGATGACTGGTGCATCGCCGAACGAGAACGGCTACGAAAAACCTGGCTCGCCGCGCTCGACCGCAGCAGCCAGATACTCCAGGCGGCGGAAAGGGACGCGGAGGCAATCGCCATCCTCGAGACCTGGGCGCAGGCCGAACCATTTCAGGAAACGGCGCATCAACGCCTGATCACGCTCTACGCCCGCAGAGGGGAACGCACCAGGGCGCTGCAAACCTATCAGCACTTCGCCCGTCGCCTCGCCAAAGAGCTAAACGCCGATCCGCTTCCCGAAACCCAGGCGCTCATTCAGGCGATTCAAGAAGGTCAGCGCACACCGGCGCGCGCCCCCATCTCGCCGCCAGCCGCCCCCACGCGATGGAAGGAAGCCCAGGATGCCACCGGAGCGATTCCTTTCATCGGGCGCAGAGAGGAGCTGGACACGCTCAACCGCGTCTACCAGCAGGCCAGCGGCGGCGCCGGACGACTGGTGCTCATCAGCGGCGAGGCCGGCATCGGCAAGACCCGTCTGCTCCAGGAATATCTCCACACCCATCCCGCCGTCGAGGCGCTGCACAGCACTTGCTACGAACTGGACAGCATGATCCCCTTCGCCCCGCTGCGACAGGCCTTGCAGAATTCGACGCTCCTGGAGCAAATCTTCCAAACCCGGCTCCCGCCAGCCTGGTCGGCACCCCTGCGCCCCATCCTGCCGGAACTCCAGCGCTTCTTCCCCTACCAGCTTCCGGACGAGCACGCCGGAGCCAGCGTGGCGCTGCGCGAGTCGTTGACAAACTTCATCCTCTATCTGAGCGCGGCTACCCCGCGCGCCCCTTTGCACATCATCCTGGACGACCTGCATTGGGCCGACACTTCCACCTGGGAGCTGATCGCCGCCCTGGTGCGCTTCGCCCCCACACATCCCCTGGTGTTGATCGGGCTTTTCCGCCGCGAGGATTTTCCCGCCGAACGGCGCAGCCTGTTGCGCAGCATCCAGCGCGCGGACGCCTTGCTGACGCTCGACCTCCCCCGATTGACTCCTGCAGAAACCGAGGACCTGGCGCGCCATCTCAACCCCACACGGGCAAAAAATTCCATCTTCATCCAGCGCCTCTATCAGGATACAGAAGGCAACCCTTTCTTTATTATTGAAACCATCCGGGTGTTACAAGAGAGTGGCGTCCAATCGTTGAAAGCGCTCACGCCTTCAACGATTCCGCACTCCATCCAGCGCGTGATCGAAGCTCGCCTGGATCGTTTACCCCCGCCCAGCCGCGAGGCGTTGGGCTGCGCCGCCGCCATCGGCCGCTCTTTCACCTTTCCACTGTTGCAAGAAATCCTCGAAGCACCCCAGGAAGCCATCATCACGTTTATTGAGGAATGGCAGCAACGCGGGCTGGTGCATGAAAGCGCTCGCGGCTACGACTTCCGGCACGACAAGTTCCGCCAGGTGGCTTACGGCAGTTTGAGCCGCGCCCGCCGGGAGTACATCCACGGGCGTATCGCTGCCGTACTGGAAAACGCCATCCCCCCTGCCGACGCCACCACGCTGGCTCATCATTACGCCCGCAGCAATCATCCGCTCAAAGCGCTGCCCTTTCTCACCCAGGCGGGTGAACACGCCTTGCAATTGCGCTCTTACCACGAGGTGCGCCAGTTTGGCCTGCAGGCGGTCAGCCTGCTGGGGCAGCTCCCCGGCCCGCGGCAACGCGGCGAACGCGTGGACATCAATCTGCAACTGGCGCAGGCTTACGCTTTCACCGGCGACCTGCAACGCGCCATCGAAATTCTCAACGAAAGCGAGCACCTGGCTACCAGCCTGAACGATGAAAAGCGCCTGGGGCAGATCTTCCGGCGGGCGGCGCAATTTTTCTGGCTCTCCGGGCAATCCAAAACCGCCAGCGATTACGCTCGCCGCGCCCTGCGCGTGGCCGAAGAAACCGAAAACCAACATCTGCTGGGGGCTGCACTCCGCATGCTGGGACGGGTCAGCATCGCCCTGGCCGCTTTTGATGACGCCATCGCCTACCTGTTGCGCTACGTCAACATGCACGCGGGCCTGGGAGAAGAACGCGCCTACCCATCCATGCCCGCCGACATGCCCATTGTGCTCGGCTACCTGGGCGTGGCTTACTCACGCGTGGGCGCCTGGCAACGCGCCTTCAGCGTGAGTCAACAGGGTTGCGCGCTGGCCGAATCCCTCAGCGAAAATCCATTAGACGCCCGCAACATCTTCGCCCGCATGCAACTTGCGATGGTACGGGCCGCCTACCATGATTGGGGAGGTTGTCTGGAGGCCTTAGCTCCTCTCCCCAAACCGGAGTCCCTGGAAGAAATCACCCCGCCACTCTTCATGGCACTGGGGCTACGCGGCTACGCACAGGCGCAAAGCGGCGCACCGGCGCGCGGGTTGCAAATCACCCGCAAAGCTGTCGATTGGGCCGCCCAGACCGGCTACCATGTCTTCGCCTACCTTCCGCGCATCTTCCTGGCCGAGGAATCTCTGCTCGCCGGCGACATCCCCACGGCGTTGAAACAGGCGCAGCAAGCCCTGCAGGAGGCCCAACAGGCCGCAGACCGCTGGGCGACCGGGATCAGCCTGCGATTGATCGCCGATATTCGCGCCCGTTTCCCCAAGCCGCCCTGGGCGCAGATCGAAAACGATCTGATCGCCTCCATGCACCTGCTGCGACAGATTCGCGCCCGTCCCGATCTGGCGCGCACCTACCTCTCTCTGCGGCGTCTCTATGACCGTGCCGGGCAGATCGCCTGGGCGGTGGATTGCCATTTCCGAGCAATCACCATTTTTGAAGAACTCGGCATGAACGCCGAACTCCAGCTCGCCCAGGGCCAGGCAGCGCACGAACGCCAGGGGGCCGTGGTCATCGTCAACCTGCCGCTGCAAGGCCCCAATCAGCCCGTCCCAAACCCCAGAGGGGACGCCGAAGCCAACGCAGCAATATCCACCTGACCTCTCATAAGCGCATAAAATCACAAACACTAACACCGCCATTAACACTTTTTTAGCGCGCTCGAGCTATAGTCACAGCACTACTCCCTTGCTCAGGAGCGCTTATGCAACGCGGGTTCCTTAATCAACTCAACAGCAGCACGCTCAAGCCGGGCGAAACGCAGCTCAAGATCGATGATGTGCAACTCAACTTCGGCGGTGTGACTGCCCTGCTGGATGTCAGCCTGGAGGTGCGCCAGAGTGAGATCCTGGCAATCATCGGCCCAAACGGGGCGGGGAAAACCAGCCTGCTGAACTGCATCAGCGGGCTCTACCGCCCACAGCACGGCCGCATCACCTACTACAACGGCGAGGCGCATGAGCTCACGCGCCTGAAGCCGCACCAGATCGCCCGCCTGGGAATCGCCCGCTCGTTCCAGAACATCGAGCTGTTCCGCCATATGACCGTGCTCGACAACCTGCTCGCCGGGGCGCACATCCACATGAAGACCAACCTGCTCAGTTGTCTGCTCTATTGGGGGCCAGCGCAGCGCGAGCACCTGCAATACCGCCGCTTCGTCGAGGACATCATCGACCTGCTAGAGATCGAAGCCATTCGCTATAACACCGTCGGTTCGCTTTCCTACGGGCTGCAAAAACGCGTCGAAATGGGGCGCGCCCTGGCCATGCGGCCATCGATTCTCCTCCTCGATGAGCCTATGGCCGGGATGAACGCCGAAGAAAAAGAGGATATGGCGCGCTTCATTCTTGACATCACCGAGGAGCACGGCGTGACCATCGTGCTGATCGAACACGACATGGGCGTCATCATGGATATCAGCGACCGCATCGCGGTGCTCAACTTCGGCCAGAAAATCGCCGAAGGAACGCCAGACGAGATCCGCCAGAACCCGCTCGTCATCGAGGCCTATCTCGGCGAAGAGACCAGTGTATTCCCCTTCAAGTTCCACCCCAAAACCGAGACAAGCGATTAGCTCCCCCCCGACGAACCATGGCCGAAACGCTCCCCCAACACCTTCTGGAACACGCCACCCAAACCCCGCAGGCGACCGCCCTGCGCCTGCGCGATTACGGCATCTGGCAAGCCATCACCTGGCAGGAATATTTTCAGCACGTCAAACAGTTCTGCCTGGGGCTGGTCAGCCTGGGGCTGAAGCCCGAAGAAACCATCGCCATCATCGGGGATAACCGTCCCGAATGGGTAATCGCCGAGCTGGCCGCCCAAAGCGCGGGGGCCAAATCCATCGGTATTTATCAGGATTCCGTGGTCGCAGAGATGATCTACATTTTCAACCACGCCGATGTCTCTTTCATCGTGGTGGAAGACCAGGAGCAGGTGGACAAAATCATCGAAATGTGGGACCAGCTGGAGGGGGTGCGCAAGGTCATCTATTACGACCCCAAGGGGCTGCGCAATTACAGCGAAGATTTTTTGATGTATTTTCTGGATGTCGAGGAGCTGGGCCGCCAGTTCGAGCAGCAAAACCCCGGCTGGTTTGAGGAAAGCATCGCCCGCGGCAAAGGCAGCGACATCGCTATCCTCTCTACCACCTCGGGCACCACAGGACATCCCAAGCTCGCCATGCTCACCCACGATTCCATGTTGAGCATGGGGCGCAATCTGATGACAGTGGACCCCCTCGCCCCGGAGGACGAGTTCGTCTCCTTCCTGCCGCTGGCCTGGATCGGCGAACAGATGATGGTGATGTCCTGCGGCCTGCTGGTCGGCTTCACGGTCAACTTCCCCGAAGAACCCGAGACCGTGCAGCACGACATCCGCGAGATCGGGCCGCAGGTGATGTTCAGCCCCCCCCGCATCTGGGAGAGCCTGGTCAGCCAGGTGCAGGTCAAAATCGAAGATAGCACCTGGCTGAAGCAAAAACTCTATAACTGGGCCATGCCCATCGGCTATCAAATGGCCGACCTCAACTTTCGCAAGGAAAAGCCCTCTGTGGGGATGAAATTGAAATATTTCCTGGCGAACTGGCTGGTGTTTCAGGAGATTAAAGACCACCTGGGGCTGCGGCATCTCAAACGCGCCTACACCGGCGGGGCGGCGCTCGGCCCGGACGTCTTCCGCTTCTTCCATGCCCTGGGCGTCAACCTCAAACAAATCTACGGCCAAACCGAGATCAATGGCATCGCCGTGGTTCATCGCGATGGCGACATCAAATTCCAGACCGTAGGGACGCCGATCCCGGAAACCGACATTAAGATAGACGAGAATGGCGAAATTCTGATGCGCTCACCCGCCATGATGGCAGGCTACTACCGCAACCCCAAGGGCACCGCCGAAGCCATCAAAGACGGCTGGCTGTACTCTGGCGACGCCGGCTATTTTGACGAAGATGGGCATCTGATCGTGATCGACCGCGCCAAAGATGTGATGACTCTGCACGACGGCACCAAATTCAGCCCCCAGTTCATCGAAAACAAACTGAAGTTCAGCCCCCACATCAAGGAAGCGGTTGTCTTTGGCGGCGATTGGCCCTTCGTGAGCGCCATGATTAACATCGATTTCCCCAACGTGGGCAAATGGGCGGAAAACCACCACGTTGCCTACACCACTTACACCGACCTGGCGCAAAAACCCGAGGTGTATCAACTGGTGCGCGAGCACGTCGCCCGCTCCAACGCCGATCTGCCGCCCGCCGCCCGCATCCGCCGCTTTGTTTTATTGCATAAGGAGCTGGACGCCGACGACGCCGAGCTGACCCGCACACGCAAAGTCCGCCGCAAACTGATCGCCCAGCGCTATGAGGATATCATCTCAGCCCTCTACAGCCGCACCCCTCATGTGGATGTAGACACCCCAATCACCTATCAGGACGGCCGCACGGTGAACATCCGTACCCGGCTGGCAATTGAAAACCTGGACACGGACGAATAACCCATGGATCTGTTCATTCAGCTCACCCTGACCGGATTGACCAACGGCGCCATCCTGGCGATGGCCGCCCTCGGCTTCGTCTTAATCTTCAAAGCCAGTGACGTGATCAATTTCGCCCAGGGCGAATTTCTGCTCATTGGCGCGTACGTCACCTTTGCCATGCTCGCCCAGTTGGGGCTGCACTGGACCCTGGGGCTGCTGCTCACCCTGGGGGTGGCGGTCGCCCTGGGAGTAGCCGTTGAGCGCCTGGTGCTGCGCCCAATGATCGGCGAACCGATCATCTCCGTGATTATGGTGACCATCGGCCTGAGCAGCCTTTTGAAAGCCCTTGTCAGCGCCATCTGGGGCAACCAGCCGAAAGCGTTCCCACCGTTCATCCCCAGCCAGCCGGTGAAAATCCTGGGCGCCACGGTGGGCGAGGATCGGCTGTGGGCGATTGTCATCGCCATCTTCATGTTGGGAATCTTCTCGGTGTTCTTCCGCCGCTCGCGCGAGGGCATCGCTATGCGCGCCGTGGCCGACGACCAGCAAGCCGCCCTGAGCATGGGCATCAGCGTCAAGAAGATCTTTGCCTGGGCATGGTCGATCGCCGCGGCCACCGCCGCCATCGGCGGGGCGCTGGTCGCCAACATCGTCGGCGTAGGGCCGGAGCTGGCCGGCTTCGGGTTGCGCGTCTTCCCCGTGGTCATCCTCGGCGGGCTGGATTCCATCCCCGGCGCGATCATTGGCGGCGTGGTCATCGGCCTGCTGGAAGCCTACACCGGCGGCTACATCGGCCAGGGGCTCAACCAGGTTCTGCCGTTCATCGTGCTGATCCTCATCCTGATGATCCGCCCTTACGGCTTATTCGGCCAGGAAATCATCGAACGCGTCTGAGAACCTATCCGGCGCCCTTCTGAATTGACGGATACCAAGCAATTACCGGAGCAAGCATGGATTCTGGAATCTTCCACACCACCTACGAAAAAGACATGGCCCTGCGCCGCACGCCGGCACAAAAGGTGCGCCTGGTCTTGCTGATCGCCTTCCTGCTGGTCTTTCCCTTCCTCGCCAATCGGTATTACCTCACGCTGGCCAACCAGGTCGCCATTGCGGTGATCGGCGCCGTCGGGCTGAACATCCTCACCGGCTACACCGGGCAGATCAGCCTGGGACAGGGCGGCTTCATGGCCGTGGGGGCGTATTCCGCCGGCATCCTGACGGCGCGCCTGGGCATGCCCTGGTGGGGCTCCACCATCGCCGCCTGCTTCATCACCGCGCTGATCGGCACTTTCTTCGGCATCCCCTCGCTGCGGCTCAAAGGACTGTATCTGGCGATCGCCACGCTGGCGGCGCAAGAAATCATCATCTGGGTGGTAACGCACTGGCGCGCGCTGACCGGCGGCGTGGACGCCCTGGTGGTTCCCGACCCGGTTTCGTTCGGCATCCGCATCAACAGCGACTTTAACTTTTATTGGGTAGCCTGGAGCATTGTAGGCATCGTGACCATCGCTGCGGTTAACCTCTTCCGCACGCCCTACGGGCGCGCCTTCATCGCCATCCGCGACCAGGATATCGCCGCCTCGGTGATGGGGGTGGATCTGTTCAAGTACAAACTCCTGGCCTTCGCCATTTCCTCTTTCCTGGTGGGATTGGCCGGGGCGCTGACCGCCCACTACCGCAACATCGTCACCTGGGAGCGCTTCACCATCGACATTTCGGTGCTCTACCTCGCCATGATTATCATCGGCGGACTGGGTTCAATCACCGGCTCCTATCTGGGCGCGACATTCATCACCCTGCTCCCCGCGGTGCTGACCAACCTGGGGCGCGCCCTGAAAAGCACATTCCCCGCCATCGACAGCGTGTTGCCGTTTATCCAGCAGGCCACCTTCGGTCTGGTCATCATCCTGTTCCTGATTTTCGAACCGGAAGGGTTGAACAAAATTTGGAAAAACATCAAGGACTATTTCCGCCTATGGCCGTTCAGCTATTGATCATGCCCGGCCCCCGTTAACCAGAGGCCGTCACCGGTCTCACGACCCGAAGCAGCAAGGAGGTGATGCGCACACAACAAACCAGTCCCAACCGATGATCCATTTCGATCTTTTGATAACCCAATGGAGGAACCAAAATGTCTCGCACAACCAAATGGCTTGTTTTCATGCTCATCCTGTCTGCCGCGCTGCTGAGCGGTTGTGGCGGACAGGAAAGCGGCGGAGAAGCAGCGCCCATTAAAGTTGGCGCCATCTTCGACCTGACCGGGCCGACCTCGGATGTCGGCACACCGTATGCAGAAGGCGTCAAAGGCTTTGTCGAGTGGAAGAACGCCAACGGCGGGCTGGCGGGTCGCCCCATCGAGCTGATCTCGTCCGATTACGGCTACAAAGTTGACCAGGCGGAACAACTCTACAGCCAATATGTCCAGGAAGGCGTGGTGGCCTTCATGGGCTGGGGCACCGGCGACACCGAAGCCCTGCGCACCAAGATCGCCGCCGACAAAATTCCCTTCATGTCGGCTTCTTACTCCGCCAACCTGCTGGACATGGAAGTAGCCCCTTACAACTTCCTGGTAGGCACATCCTACTCCGATCAGGCCATCATCGCCATCCGCTGGGCAATGGACGATTGGGCGTCCAAAGGGAACAGCGACAAACTCAACGTAGTGCTCATCCATCATGACAGTCCCTTCGGGCAATCCCCCGTTCCCGACGCTCAGGCTTTCGCCGAGGCAAACGGCGTGGGCTTCACCGACATCGCCATGCCTAAAGGCGCCACCGACTACGTAGCCGAACTGGCGCAAATTCAGCAATTCGGCGCCCAGTACGTCATCATCCAGAACGTCTCCAGCCCGGCAGCGGTGCTGCTCAAAGACGCCAAGAGTCAGGGCTTTGACGCCCAGTTCATCTGCCTGAACTGGTGCGCCGATGAAATCCTGCTCAACCTGGCTGGCGACGCGGCAGAAGGCGTCATGGGCACCATCCCCTTCACCCCACCCTCTTCGCCCGTCCCGGGGCACGAAGCCCCGGATGCCTGGCTGAAGCAAAACGGTTCCAGCCTGGCAGAAAAAGGGCTGCACTACTCCCAGGGGTGGTGGACAATGGCGGTCATGGCGCACGGCATTGAGCTGGTCATCCAGGATGGCAAGGAAGTCACCGGCGAAAACGTGCGCGCGGCGCTCGAATCCATCCAGGACTTCGACACCGGCGGCATCACCGACCCGATCTCCTTCTCGCCAACCAGTCACCGCGGCAGCACATCACTGCGTTTGTTCCAGGTGCAAGGCGGAAAGTGGACGCAGGCCAGCGATTACATCTCCGCAGACCAGTAACCCCGCTCTTCCTGCAGGGGCGGAGGGGGCTTCCTCCTCCGTCCCTGCCCCCACTGAACTCATGCTCACACTAAACAATATCGAAGTTATTTATAACGAAGTCATCCTGGTGCTCAAAGGCATGTCCCTGCAGGTGCCGGAGGGAAAAATCGTCGGCCTGCTGGGCTCCAATGGCGCGGGGAAATCCACCACCCTCAAAGCGATCTCCGGGCTGCTCAAGCCCGAAGACGGCGAAGTCACCGACGGCTCGATCAAATTCATGGGCGAGGCAATCCACCACAAAGACGCCGCTGAAATCGTGCGCATGGGCATCTTCCAGGTCATGGAGGGGCGCCGCGTTTTTGAGCACCTGACCGCCGAGGAAAACCTGCTCGCCGGCGGTTACACCCGCCGCGAGCGCGATCTGAGCAGCGACCTGGAAATGGTCTACAGCTACTTCCCGCGCCTCAAAGAGCGCCGCCACCAGACAGCCGGCTATCTCTCCGGCGGCGAGCAGCAAATGCTGGCGATTGGGCGCGCTTTGATGGCTCAACCCCGCCTGATGCTGCTGGACGAACCCTCCCTCGGCCTGGCCCCCATGCTGGTGCTGGAGATTTTTGGGATCATCAAGCGCATTAACCAAGAACAGGGAACCACCATCCTGCTGGTAGAACAAAACGCCAACCTCACCCTCGGCGTAGCCGACTACGCCTACATCATGGAGAACGGGCGCATTGTGCTTGAAGGTTATCCCGAAGATTTACGCCAAAACGCCGATGTGCGCGAGTTCTACCTCGGCCTGACGGAGGTTGGACAGCGAAAGTCGTACCGTGATGTCAAGCACTATAAACGACGCAAACGCTGGCTCTCCTGATTGCGGATTTAGAATATCTTCTCACCTTCAAAATACGCCCCGGGCGCATCCACTTCCACGTCCCGGCCGCGCGGCGCTGCTCGCTTAAACTCCTTATAAAACTCGTGCTGGATGACCAGATTCATGATCTCGTTCGTCCCTGTCCAGATCGTGATCAGGCGCACATCGCGCAGCATTTTCTCCACCGGATAAACATTGGTATACCCAATCCCGCCAAGAATCTGCATGGCATGGTTGACCACATCCCAGGCTGCCTCGGTGGAAAACTTCTTCGCTTCGGAGACCAGCCGGCGGATTCGCCCGGCATCGCCGCCTGCCTCGATGGCATGCGCCACCACGAAGTTCAACGCTCTGGCGGCGTCCAATTGCGTCAGGCTCTCGGCGATCTTGAAGCTCACCCCTTCAAAACGGCGGATCTTCTGCCCAAATGCCCGCCGCCGATCGGCGTAACGGGCGGCAATCTCAATGGAGGCGCGCCCCATTCCCACAGCCGCGCCGGCGGAGGTCATGCGTTCAGGGATCATCATCTGGTGAAACACCGCCGTCCCCTGGCCGATACCAGCCTCGCCGCCGAGCACATTCTCCACGGGGACGGGCGTATCGCGCAGCACAATTCGCCCGGTTCCACCGCCGCGCGTGCCCATCAGACCATACAGGTGCGCCACATCGACCCCGAAATCACGCTCGACCAGAAAAGCGGTCATCGCCTCTTTAGGATCATCAACCCCCTCCACTTTGGCATAAATCAGGAAGAGATCAGCCCCCTCCGCGCCGACCACGAAGCGCTTCTGCCCGGTCAGGTAGAAGACATCGCCCTCGCGGCGGGCGCGCGTGGTCGCTCCAAAGAAATCCGAACCGCCGCGCGGTTCCGTCAAGCCCTCCGCCACGCCAATCTCGCCAGCGATCATCGGGCGCAGATACTTCTCTTTCTGTTCCGGTGTACCAAAATGATGGATCGCCTCCCCCACGATGGACACCAGCGAATACAGACACCCCAGAGCGGTGCCCAACACGCCGACTTCCTCCAGAGCGACGATCTCCTCCGGCCAACGGAGGCCCGCCCCACCGTACGCCGGGTCAAAGCGCAGGCCCAAAAGCCCGCGCCGGCCAGCGTCTTCCAAAAACTCTTTTGGATAACGCACCTGATCGGCGTCCATATCCACAAGCAACTGGCGCGGCACCGCGGCGACAAAATCGCGCACACGCTCCTGCAACGCCAGCATCTCCGGGGTCAACATGGCTGTAACGGACATCCTGCCCTCCTCAATTATTTTCGTCGGGCGCCGGGAATCGCCGCCCGTGCCAGGGCGTCTACGCGCGCGTTGGCGGGATCTCCAGCGTGGCCGCGCACCCAATGCCAGGCGACCTGATGACGCTGAATGGCTTCATCCAATGCTTTCCACAAATCCTGATTCTTAACCGGCTTTTTGGCCGCCGTCTTCCACCCCCGCCGCTTCCAGTTTCCTAACCAGGCGGTAATCCCTTTGCGCAGGTATTGCGAATCGGTATAAAAATCCACCCTGCAGGGCTGTTTCAAGGCCCGCAAGGCCTCCAGAGCGGCGGTCAGCTCCATGCGATTGTTGGTAGTCTCCCGTTCACCACCGCTAAGCTCCTTTTCGTGAGCGCCATAGCGCAACAACGCCGCCCAGCCCCCCGGCCCAGGATTGCCGGAACAGGCGCCATCGGTGTAAATTGTGACGTGTGGTAAATCGGGCATATATCCAATTATAAATGCAGTTTCTGCAAAGTTCCGAAGTCTTTGATGCTTCGGAAGCCTGCATTAAACAAGCGGCCCGGACTGACGTCCGGGCCACGTTGAAAGGCGAATTTGCAGGCGTTTAGCCCTCGATCTCAGCCATTAGCTCTGCAGCGGTGTTGTTAAGCTCCTCCAGATAAGTGGGGATGTCCGCGGCGTCGCCCTGGATGATGGCGTCAAAGGCGTCCTGCACGGCGCGGCGCACCGAACCCCAGGAAGCCTTGGTCGGCTCAGAGTGACCCACGGCGAGCAGGTCAAGGCCGGTCAGCCACTGCGGGTGTTCGGCAGCGTAGTCCTTCAGCAGGTCGTTGGCGCTCTGGCGCACCGGATAGTAGGCGCTGGCGTTGATCCAGGTGGCCTGAGCTTCCGGCGAAGTGAAGTACTTCAGGAACAGCCAGGCCGCCAGGTTCTGCTCTGGCGTGGTATTGACCACGGCCACGTACTGACCAAAGGCGTTCACCGCCTGGTTGCCATCGGGGCCAACGAAGGGGATGAAGCCCCACTCATCCGCCACGCCCGCCTCTTCAAAAGCTGCCAACTGGTAGGGGATACCAGCGGTGGAGCTCATGGTGAAGAGCGCCTTGCGGGTAGCAAACTCGGGGTTGGGGTAACTTTCCGTGGCAAAAGCGCAGCCGCTGTCCCAAAGATCCTTCAGGAAGGTAGCCACATCCTGAACCGCCGGCGAAGTGAAGTCATACGCCGAGCCGTCCTCGGTCAGGCCGTCATCGCCAAAGGCGAACACCCACGACATCACGTTGGAAGCGCCCGTGTAGAGCACCAAACCGCCGGTGCCGTCGTTGTCGGGATCATCATCGTTGGCGTTGGCCTCCGCCGCGGCACAGGCCTGCTCTTTGAACTCGGCCGCGTTGGCGGGGGGAGCGTCAAAGCCCAGTTCCTTAGCCCAGGTCTGGTTGTAGAAGATCACGTTGGTCGACTGGCTAAGCGGCAAACCGATGCGCGCGCCATCCGCCACCACACCCGCGCCAAAGGCGCCTGCGTAGAAGTCGGCGATCTCATCCGCGCTCAAACCCACAGCGGGATCGTCCACATAGGGCTGCAGATCAGTGATCACGCCCACATCGTACCAGCCCGCCAACGCGTTGGTGTAACCAACAACCACGTTGGGGAGGTCGCCGGACTGAATGGCCGCGTTCATAGCATCTTCCACATCACCGTAACGACCCTGGTCAAGAGCCTCAACCGTGATGCCATACTCATTGGTGGCGTTGAACTGCTCCACCACGGCAGCCATGCCCTCGCTGGGCGCGCCAGAACCCCAAACGTGCCAGAAGGTAATGGTCGTACCGGCGAGATCCGAGAGCTTGACGCCCATAACCATCGGCTCTTCGGCAGGCGCCTCTTCTGCAGGGGCAGCCTCCTCAGCGGGGGCGGCTTCCTCGGCGGGAGCAGCCTCCTCAGCAGGAGCGGCTTCTTCGGCGGGGGCGGCTTCCTCGGCAGGAGCGGACTCCTCGGCGGGGGCGGCCTCTTCTGCCTTCGGCTGGCAAGCCGTCAAGGCTACGGTGATCAACATCACCAACAACAATAGGATGGAAAGGGTCTTGCGATTCATTCTACACTCCTCTTCTGTGAGATAAAGTGGATGTGAACTTCGCTCCAGACTGATACCCTGGAGCAACAACAAGCGCAGATGCGCAGGTATGCGCATTCCTCCGCCTGCCATTCATGCTGTCATTTCGTCTCCCCGATAACAATGCCCAACCCTGTGACACCACACCAACCGTACACCTTGAGTTTATCACAACTGTTCGCTCCAGCTTCAGCCCTTCAAACCGCTGCGGGCGATGCTCTCGGTAAACTGTTTTTGGGTAAAAAAGTATAACAACAAAATCGGGATGATGGTAATGAACGCGCCCGCCATCATCAGGTTTAACTGCTGCCCGGCCTCTTCGACGAAGTTATACAACCCCACGGCAATCGGGCGCCAATCAGGGGAATTGGTCACCAGCAAGGGCCAGGCCAGCGCATTCCACGAACCAATGAACGACAACACCATAATTACCATCACCGGAGCTTTGGAAAGCGGTAATACCACCGTCCACAAGAAACGCAGATGCCCGGCGCCATCAATGCGCGCGGCATCATAGAGTTCATCCGGTATCTGCGCAAAGAACTGTCGCAACAGGAAGATGGCAAAAATACTCCCCATAAACGGCACCGTAAGCGCCGGCCAGTTGTTGATCCATTTAATCGGCCCGATGCGCCCCAGCCAGGTAACCGTCAAAAAGTTCGGGATGATGTTGACCATCGCCGGGATCATGATGGTGGAGAGCAACAACCCGAAGATGGCGTCCCGCCCAGGGAACTTGATGCGCGCGAAGGCGTAGGCCGACAGAATGCTGAAGGACAACTCCCCGCTGAGCGTGATCACTGTAATCACCACACTGTTGAGGAAGTACTCCGAAAAATTCGCCTCCCGCCAGGCATTGGTATAGTTTTCAAAATGTAACTCCGAGGGGATCCAGCGAATTCCCTGTGCCTCACCCAGCGTCATGAAGGAGGTCAAAATCATCCACACAAACGGCGTGATTGAGATCACCACGCCCAAGATGAGGAAGGCATAGATGGACACATTCTTCACCACTCTGGCGCTGATCTCAACCAGGTGCTGAGGCGAGCGACGTTCCGCAGGAGAGATTTCAGCCATAGAACACCCGTGACCCTTGAATCTTATTATTGACATACGTCAGACTGAGAATAACGGCGAAGAGCACAAACGCCAGCGCCGAGGCATAACCGTAGCGCAGTTTCTCAAAAAACTCGCTGAAGATCACCACACTGAAGGTGTCCGTCGTCCCCAATGCCGAGCCTTGACGCATCACCCAGATGTGGTTGAACGCCTTGAAAGTACCAATGATCGCCAGCAGCGAGAGGAAATACGTCGTCGGTGAGAGCAGCGGCAGCGTGATATAGCGAAAGACCTCCCAGCGGCCCGCGCCGTCAATCTGCGCCGCTTCCACCAGCTCTGTGGGGATATTACCCAGCCCGGCCAGGTAAATCACCGTATCGTAGCCGATGTAAGTCCAAATGGAATAGATCATGATGACGAGCAACGCCAGACTGGGGCCGGCAGCCCAATCGGGGATGGTGAGATGCAGGTTCTCCGCCAACAGGGTGAAAATACCGCGCGGTTCACGGATCCACTGCTGCGGCTCCATGCCTAATTTAATCAGCAACTGATTGACCGGCGCCTGATAACGATTGGAGAACAACTGACGGAAGATCGCCGCGCTGGCCACCGTAGGGGTGACATAGGGCAGGAAATACAACATGCGGAACAACTCTGAGCCCCACAACTTCTGAAACAGCAAAATGGCGAGGAAAAGCGAAAACGTCAACTGGAAGGGCACTGTTCCCAGCGAGTAAAAGATCGTCACCTTCAACCCCTGCCAGATATCTTTGTCGCCCGCGGCCATCACCACTGGCAGCTCACCGATCAACAGCCAGGCGCCAACCAGCAGCGTCATCGCCGCCAACACATAGCCAAAGAAAGAGCGATTGCTGCCTTGCCGCAAAGCGGCCTGCCACAGCTGCCAGCTCACTACCAGCAGTATCACCCCTGCGCCGATAGTGATCACCTGCGGCCAGATGCCGGGATCTTCGCCGGTTTCCAGAGCCGCGGCGTAAGCCGCCTGCACGGCATGATACGTCACCCAAAGCAGCCAGCTACCGATCAGCCCCGCCAGCCAGACGCCCCAAAAAGCGAAGAAGTACCCTGGGTTGTCCCCTCGCTGCAACCAGCCACGCCACAATAACACCGCCAGCATAGCCCCAAACCCAAGCAAAACAACCAAAAAGACCTTCCAGGCGGCAAACGCAGTTTCCGCATGAAAGGCCTCACTGAGCAATTGCATGAACAGCGCACGAGTCTTTTCCACGCCGATGATTTTATCGGCGATGTCGAGCAATTCGGGGAGCAGGCGATAGAGCCAATTGATCAGCGCCAGCAACATGCCCGCGCCCAACAATCCCGGCAAAGCCCACCACCAGAACACATCGCCGTGTTCCGCGGCCCGCCGTTGTGCTCCTCGCAGGCTGCGCCACCCCCAAAGCAACAAGCCGAGCGCCAGCGCAAAAAAGAGGATGTAGGCCAAATTATCCAGCGCCCGCACATAATTCCCCATCCCCAGGAAATTCCCTCGTTTCAAACGCCACTTGTGCAGGCTGACAAACAGCGCGAACCCAACCGGGAAAATCCCAAAGACGAAGATCAAGATTGTTGACGGGGCGATCATCAAATATGCGGTAAGATAATCCCGCCATTCCCGCACGCGCCGGGCAGTCACAAAATGCTGCGTCACAATAAGGCCTCCGCGTCCGTTACGCTAGCAGTGCCAACAATGTCTTTCCGGGCGGATCATTATAACATAACCTCAGCAACCACATTGTAAAAGGAGCCCCTATGCCTGACCTGACCGCTACCCTGCTCCCCGACATTCAGAGCCACCGCCTCCCCGGGTTTGACCTGGGGGATGATTTCATCTACCCGCGCTACGAGGGTCAATCCATCCTCAATATCCCCGCCAGCCTGTGCCACTGGCTGGACGCGCCGCCCATCGGAGTAAACGCCCCCCTGCGCCCCGAGATCCTTCTCTTCCCCCAGGGAAAAATCGAGCGCGTCGTCCTGATCCTGCTGGACGCCCTGGCGCTGCACCGCTTCCAGGAATGGGTGGCAGACGGTCTGGCCCCGGTGTGGAAGCAACTGACCAACAACGGCCTGCTCGCCCCCTTGACCTCAATCACCCCCAGCACAACCAGCGCGGCCACCACCACCCTGTGGACAGGAGTCAGCCCGGCAACTCATGGTATCGTCGGTTACGAAGTCTGGCTCAAGCAATATGGCGTGGTCGCTAACATGATCTTGCACAGCCCCATCACCTTTCGCGGCCATGTTGGCGATCTGGCCAAAGCCGGCTTCGACCCGGAAGAATACCTCACCACCCCCACCCTGGGCACCCATCTGCAAGCCCACGGCGTGAGCGCGCATGCCTTCATGCACCGCGGCATCGCCCGTTCCGGGCTTTCGCGTATGCACATGAACGCCGTAGACATCCACACCTTCAACACCCCCGCCGACCTGTGGATCAGCGTGCGGCAGTTGCTGGAAGCCAAGCCGCGCCGGCGGCTGTACACCTGGGTTTATTGGGGAGCGGTGGACGGGCTCTCCCACCACTACCAGCCCGACGACGAGCGCACCGCCGCCGAGTTCTCGCAATTCAGCGCCGCGTTCGAAAAATACTTTCTCAACCGCTTGCCAGCTGCAGAGCGCAAGCGCACGCTGGTGATCCTCACCGCTGATCACGGGCAAATCTACACACCGGATCAGCCCAAGTACCTGCTCACCCGCCATCCCAAACTCGATGACATGCTGCACATCCGCCCTACGGGCGAAAACCGACTGATGTTCCTCTATCCGAAAGCAGGGCAATTGAGCGCCGTGCGCGCCTACATCGAGGCAACCTGGCCGGGGGATTTCGCCTGCTTCACTCCCGAGGAGGCATTGCAAAGCGAATTGTTCGGGCCGGGCCCCCATCATCGCGACCTGCGCAATCGTATGGGAGATCTGATTGTGGCGGCGCGCGGCGCGGCCTATTTGTGGTGGGGCGGGGAGGAAAATCCGCTGCGCGGGCGCCATGGCGGCCTGCATCCTCAAGAGATGCTCGTTCCCTTCCTGGGGGCGCAGCTTTAGGGAACACAACCGGGAGATCGAAAAGGCACCGAAGCTAAAGCGTTAATTTCATCCACACCAGCGTGTGCTCCGGCTCGAACCCGGCGGCGCGCAGGGCCGGCGCGGCGCGACCAGCCGGGTAGTCCAGCGCCAGCGGGCGACGTAAACGCCCCTCGTCGCGGATGAACGGCAACGCGGCCTGCAAAACCAGTTCTTCCGTTTGCACAGGCGCGGCCAACCAGAGGCGGTCAGCGTAAGCGCCGGAGGGCTGCCAGCTTAACACGCCGAGCAGCCTGCCGCCCTCCTCCACCGCCCAGTGACGCACCGGCAACTCAACAAAAAAACGATACAGCCGCCCCCATATTCCCGGGCGCATGGCAGCGATTTTCAGGGGAAAGTTCCAGCGCAACGCTGAGGGGTAATTCGCTTCCAGCCAGTGCGCCTGAGCGCGCCAGTGACGTTTCCATCGAGGCGTGACGCGCACCCCCCGAAGCCTCTCCCCCTTCAGTTGCGAGGCATGCGTCACCACCCAGGAAGTACGTCGCGTTTGCGGCTGGAACCCCACAGAGACGTACAGTGCAAACGCCGCCGGGTTGTCATCGCGCACGTGCAGCCACACTTCAGAAGCAAAGCGGCGGCGAGCCTTCTCCAGGGCAGTTTCGGTCAATTGACGGGCGATGCCGCGGCGACGATAATCGGGATGCACAGCCACATTGGCAATCAAATACAACGCCCGCCCACGATGCCACAAGGGGATCAGGCTCAGGTTGCCGACCAGGCGACCATCTTGCTCCCACACCAGCCCTCCCAAAGGGAAACCTGAGTGTAGCACCTGCCACTGCGTCGTCCGGCCGACCTTGGCGGCGTTGCGCATGCGCGCCAGATAACGACGGCCGTCGATGCTCAGGTTATCGACAAAGCACATCTCGATCAAATCCGCAGCCGCTTCCAGATCACGGCGCGCGTCAAAGGGGCGGATGTGCTCCTGAGAAGAAGGTGACCAACGAGAGACAATGGTTGCCATAACAGCATCTCCGAAAGAACAGACTCATTGTACCCCAACTTAACGCCGCATCCCTTGTTCTGGTGTACAATAATTTCCGTGAACGAACCACCGATCATCCGTCCAACCAGCTGGCGCACGGCCATCCGCCACTTCTGGCGGCGACTGGCCCCACCCGTCAGCCAGGAGCGCCGCGGGGAAGTCCAGGTGCGCCTGCGAGAGGCCTCGCACCCCGATTTCAGCTTCTTTTTACTCGTCCTGCTCTCCAGCATAATCGCCACTCTCGGCCTGCTGATGGATTCGCCCGCCACGATCATCGGCGCCATGCTGGTTGCACCGTTGATGTCGCCGATCATCGGCCTGGGGTTGGGCTCGATCCGCGGCGACGACCGCCTGATTCGCGAGGCCGCCGCGGCGCTGCTGCGCGGCGCGGCGCTGTCCGTGATGATCGCTTTCCTCCTGGCGCTTGGCAACCGGTTGGTCCCCTTCCAGCCGTTGACTTCCAACGAACTCCCCGGCGAAGTGCTGGCGCGCACACGCCCCTCGCCGATGGATCTGGGCGTGGCCCTGGCCGGGGGCATGGCAGCGGCGTTCGCCCTGGCGATGCCCAACATCTCCGCCGCCCTACCGGGTGTGGCCATCGCCACCGCCTTGTTGCCACCGCTCTCCGTCGTCGGCATCGGGTTGGCATACCAACGCTGGGATGTGGCCGGCGGCTCGTTCCTGCTGTTCATCACCAACGGCGTGGCGATCTCTTTCTCCGCCATGCTGGTGTTCTTCGCCCTCGGCTTCACCCCGCGCCTGCGCGAAAAAGTCGGGCGCGCCTTCGGCGTCCCGCGCAGCCTGGCTGTAATGTCCCTGGTGACCGTCTTTCTACTCGCCCCCTTGACGTTTTTCAGCATCCAGTTCGTCCGGGAGGCCAACGCCGCCCGCGCGCTGGCGGAGCGCAACGCCCAGATCGAAACCATCACCATCCAGGAAGTCGCCAGGTTTTACAACGCCGAAATCAGCAATTTGAAAATTTCCGACGAGGACAACCGCCTGGTATTGGAAATTGCGCTGCGCACGCCCAGGCTGCTCGACTACGACGATACCCTCCGGCTGCGCGATGCCATTGGCACGCGCCTGCGCAGCGAAGAAATCCTCAGCGCCGGGCAGGAGTTCCAGCTCTTTCTGGATCAAAACCAGGTCCAACGGTTGAACCCACAGGTTCCACCCACGGCGACCAACACCCCCACCTTGACTCACACACCCACTATCGGCCCCAGCCCCACACCCACCGCCAGCCCAACCGCTACCTCTTCCGTGACCCCC
>WFTY01000176.1 GCA_015485245.1 Anaerolineales bacterium
CAGACCTACACCCCATCTGTCTGGTCTCCATCAGCGACCGGCACATCGGCGCGGAGACTGCCTTGATCCAGGCGGCGAACCAAAAGGGCATCCCCTCGCTCATTGCTCCTTTTGCCATGTCATCGGCTCCCAGTGCAGCCCTGTACCGCAAAGGGTTGGATGGCTGGGAACGGCGCTACGGGATGCGTCACTGGGCCAACCGCTGGGTGGCGCGTTTTCTTCCTCAATGGGTATATGACTATGCAGGCGAGCGATTACTCTGGCAGCCGGGCGCGATGATTCTGGCCGCCGAAATCACCTGCATCGCCCCACCCAATCCCTGGTCTCTGGGAGGTGGAAAGGCCTGGTTGATGGCGGTTGAAAACGCCCAGGATGAAGCCCTGTTTATCGCTGAAAAAATTGGCAATGAAAAACTGGTTGTGACCGGCAAGCCGTCCTACGATCAAGTATACCGCCGCTGGCAGCGCGCCGCGGACTACAAACGGGAAATCTGCGCCGAACTGGGCCTCGACCCCGCAAAGCCGCTCCTGGTGTGCGCCGTGCCGCAGATGGCGGAACACGAGTTCCTCCCCTGGGACGAACACTGGCGGGAGGTCGAATTTCTCTTCGAGCGTTTTGCCCGCTTGCAGCCGCAGGTCAACACGGTGCTCAGCCTGCACCCCAAGAGCAATTTCGCTCAATACGCGCCGCGGGCCGAGAAGTACGGCCTGACTATCGCCCGCCGGCAGGGTTACGATCAACTCATCCCGGTCTGCGATGTGTTCGTCGCCACGTTCTCCTCCACCGTCACGCTGGCAATCGCCTGTCACAGGCCCACCGTGGTGCTCGATTTCTACGGCTTCAACTACGATATGTTCGACGCGGTGCGCGGCATCCGCGTGGTGCGCCGGCACGAGGATTTCCTTCCCCTGCTGCAACGGCTGTTCGCCGATAAAGATTTCTACAACGAAATGGTCGCCGGGCAGGCACAGGCCGCCCCCTACTGGGCGCGCTTTGATGGCAGGGCCACCGGGCGGATTCTCGACCTGATTGACGAACTGGTAGAAAAAGGGCGGCAGATACAAAACCTGCCGCCCCGTCAACGCCGCGCTGCCCTGCCCCCCTGGTCACGCTAGGAATCCACGAAGGGCACCAAGAGCACGAAGAAAAAACTTTGTGCCACTTCGTGTCCTTGGTGGTTTACATCACTGCGTCAGGGCCTCGATGGCCGCCTGCAGCACGGTGTCCGTCCCGCCGAGGGCGCTCTCTTCGGTCACCGGCACGACAATATCGGGCACCACGCCCACACCCTCGATGTACAACTCCCCATCAGGGGTTTCCGAGCGCCCGGTAGGGAACTGCATCGAGAGGTCGGCAGGAAGTTCGTACTGCCCGCGACCGACCTCGCCATACGCTCCGGCCGTGGGGGAATGCCCCACAACAACGGTGTTATCCCGGTGCGTAAGGGATTCGGCGAACCCCTCGCATGCGCTGACACAATACGGACTGACCAGCACAGCCAGCGGGCCAGCGAAGTACAGCGGGCCAGGTTTGATGCGCCGCGGCGGGTCTTTGACCTCGAACTCACCCAACAAATCATTATAATACGAGCTGCGCGAGATGACGAACTCCTGATCGTAGAAATATCCGGCAAAAGCCCCCGCCAGGCCGGAGCTTCCTCCACCATTGACGCGCAAATCGATAATCAACCCGTCCACCTCTGCATCCATCAAAGCGTTGAGATAGTAATCCCACAACTGGGCAGTCAAATTGTAATCAGCTGAGAAAGTGTGGATAACGATGTACCCCAGATTGACATCTTCCAGCACTTCGCCTTCAATCGGCGGGCTGATTTCATCTACCATAAACGATGGAATCCACTCAAAGAGGGAGTCATACTCCACATCAGCGCGCAGACTGACAGTTTCCATCGCTCCATCGCGGTTTTGATAACGCAACTCCACCTTCTCATTGGGAGGTACCCGCGTCAGGAAGACAAGCTGTTCCAGGCGCTTATGGTGTTCGGTGGAATAGGGGCCAAAGAACGGCTCCACCGCAGCGATGGCCTCTCCGATGGGGCGACCGTTCCACTCGGTGATCTCCACGCCCACCTTGATGCCGGCGCGCGCTGCGGGCGTATCGGGCAGCACTTTCGTCACCAAAACACGGCCATCGCTCAACTCAGTCAATACCAGCCCAAAGCTGCCGCCGTAATTCTCATAGAAGATGCGCCCCACCATATCGTTAAAACCAATACCCACATGCGCATCAGGGATTTCGAGGGTGAAGTTCTTCAACGCCCAAAAGAAATCCTCATCGCTGCGCGCCGCGGTAAACTGGGGAGCGTATTCATCGTACAACGCCTGCCAGTCGATCCCTTTATCCGACGTGAAGGGATATTCGCGAGAGACCTTCCCGAAAAGAGCGTCAAAAGCCTCACTGTAACTCATTTCCGAAAAATCGCTGACGGCGATATCTCCCTCAATCAGGGTGAATACCGGCTGCGCTTCTTTATAAACGCGGAAAGGCTCGGAATTCAAATCCACAATGTTGTATCCTGCCGGGATCGGCGCGATGGGATCGTCTTCCGTGAACAGTTTGCCATCTTCGCCAAATCCACTGGGGAAGCCCTGCTGGTCGTCCGGCGCCCAGACAATCAACGTACCGCCATTGATTTCGTGATCACGATCCACATCGGTAGAAGTCGAAGCATAGGCGGTAGACCACCCCGTCCCGTCTCGCTCCTCCAGAAAAGGGCCACCCCAGGTGTTCGACCAGTAAGCCACCGCGAAAATCTGCACGCCGCGATCTTCCTCACCATCGTTGTCCACATCGTTCATCATGCCCTGGGGAACCGCGGGCAAAGCCAGTTCAAAGGTCAACTTGTCCTCACCAACCAGCTCCACCGGCCCAATCACTTGGCTTTCCAGGGGGAATGCATATTCCAGATCACGATGCACGAATCCGGTCTGATCCTCGAGCATCACAAAAGCCTCGGAGATGGTATCCAGAAAGAAGGGCGAGGTGAAAGGGATCTCCCCGCTGACGAACACCGGCTCATCGGGGTTCTCTTCCCCCGGCGATACCGGGATCGCCGGTAAAGGCGTTGGCTGCGGAGTGGACGTGGGTACAGGCGTCGGTGTGGAAACCAATCCCGTGACGGCCTGGCAGGCCAGCGAAGCCAACGCCAGGGACGCCACGATGACAACAGATCTTTGCCACCTCATCTTGTTTCTCCTTTGGGTTTACAATTGAGTATGCGTTGAAGTATCCCATATCCCGCCGCAGGCATCAAGGCGAACGATCCCCAGAGAAGCCCATGGAACCCCAATCTATCCTGAAGCAAATCGAAGCGCAGAAAGCCCTCAGCCAGCGAGTGGTTCATATCGTGCGCCAGGCGCTGCAACCGCTCTACTTTCGTCAATTGCCCGCCGGGCAAATCGTCACCAGCGACATGGGTTCCTTTGCCCGCGGCACCAATACCGGGAGCGCTCCCGACCTGGATATTATCCTCCTGAATGCGCCGTGCACGGGTGATTATTTTGACTGGACGCCCATCGACAGCCGCGAGGCGAGCGGCCAGCGCGAAGGCTTCACCGACCTGGCCCAGGTCGCCGCCATTGACCCCCGCCTCACGAAGGGGATCAAAACCCTGATGACGCGGCTGGAAGAGGAGTTGCCCACCCCACCCGGCAGTGCACGCTTCCATTTCGTCCGCACATGGAAGGGCTATCCTGGCGTGGTGTTCAACATCTCTTTGCCCCATCCTCAATTTGGGGAAATCGCCCTCGACGTTGACCTGCACTACCTGGCAGGGCACTTCGGCGTTGAACACGCCCAGCGCTTCGAGGCTTACTTCAACCGTCTGCTGGAAGAACAAGGCGAGGAAGCAGCGGCACGCCTGATCCTGGACATCCGGCATTTGAAAAGTGAGACGCAAGCGCGAGCACGCCGCCCAGACGGCTGGATTGACCGCAGCCGCAAGCTGCCCGGCTTCGTCATCGAGGGGCTGTTCATGCACTGCTACCCGCCCCTCCGCTACGCCGAAATGCTGGATCGAGTGCGCACCCACCGCTGGCCGCCGGGCTGCAAACCGCGCGACCGCCGCGTGGGCGATCAGCGCGATCAGATCATCCTCGCCGGGTTCGATTTTCAGGGATTGCTGAAAAACCTGGCCTGCCAGAACGCCGCCCTGACCCGCGGCGCATGGGAAATCCTGCGCCAGATTGCCGCCCAGGAATAAGTGGTTGACAGGATTCTACGATGCGGGTATAAGCGGGCTGTGAATATTCTCTCGATCAGCGACGTCGTCATTCCCGCGATCTACTCCAACAGTATTCGCGCCCGCTATCCGCACGTGGAGTGCGTGCTGGCCTGCGGAGATCTGCCCTATTACTACCAGGAATTCATCATCAGTTCGCTGGACGTGCCCTTGTTCTTTGTGCGCGGCAACCATGATCCGGAGATCGAATACGGGGACGGGGTCAACCGCACGCATCCCCACGGGGGCATTGACCTGCACCGGCGGGCGCTGGATTTCAAAGGCGTTCTCCTAGCGGGGATTGAGGGCAGCGAACGTTACAAACCCCGCGGACGTTTCCAGTACACCCAGGCGGAAATGTGGCAGCATGTCTGGTCGCTGGCGCCACTGCTGATGTTCAACCGCCTGCGCTACGGGCGCTACCTGGACGTGTTCATCTCCCACGCCCCGCCCTGGGGGATTCATGACAAGAACGACCGCGTCCATCGGGGCATTAAGGCCTTTCGCTGGCTGTTGACGGTCTTCAAACCACGCTACCACTTCCACGGGCACATCCACGTCTACTCCCCCGATACCATCACCAAGACCCTGTTCGAGCAGACCTGGGTGATTAACACCTACGGCCATCGCGAAACGAAACTGGAACTCCCCTGAGGATCAACGACAAATCAGAAGAGGAATTTCCGTCTGGCGCAGCATCTCGTCCACCTCGCTGCCGAGCACAACCTCGACCATCGGGCTGGCCCGGTAGCCGCCCATGAGGATAAAATCGCACCCCTCGCGCCGGGCGGTATCCAGCAAAATCTGGCTGCGCTTTCCAGCCGCGTGAGAGAGGTAACGGGCGGCAATGGCGTAGCCATCCAGATAAGCGCGCGCCCGCGCCTGCACAGCCTGAACATCGGTTTCAGGGTGTTCGATGGTGAGCACGGTCAACTGCGTGCCCCAGCGCGAACCAAGATAAGCCGCCAGGTAAAGCGCCTCTTCGGCTTTCGGCGCGCCATTGTAGGCCAACAAGGCGTGATTCAGCTCGCCAGGCGAGCGCGGCACAATCAAAATTGGACGCGGGCAGCGACGGATCATCGTGCGGAAACCAGAACTCAAGCGGGCGATCGGATGATCGGCAGGGGGGTAGGTCAATTTACTGACAATCAGATCCGTCCAGCGCGAGCGCTCGCAGATCACCCGCGCCACCGTCCCGCTCTCAACGGCCAGGTGCCCATGCACACCCAACGCCTCACAACGGCGATCAAATTCCACCACCAAATTCTGAACGCGTTCAGCAGTTGTTTTTTTCCGCGGCGCGGTGATGTGCAACCCCTGAATCTGCCCCTCTTCACGGCGCGCCACGACCGCGGCTTGCTGCAACGCCACCCACTCCGCATCACGTTCCGAGATCGTGACCAAAATATGGGCAAACAGCCTGTCTTCCCGTAGAGCTGCCACCTCCTGCCGCCACACCCCCGGCGGCGGCCCGGATTCCAGCGCATCGGGCGTGACCAGGTCCAGGATGCGGGAGGCCAACCGCGCGAAGCTGTTGGAAAGCTCGGCGGAAAACCGCGTTTTCAAATCCAGCGCAGCAGCCTCCGCGGGGATATGCCACCCCAGGGCCTCTTCCAGCTCGGCGCGGTGACGCGAAAGCCAAAGATACAAATCGGTCTCCGTTCGCCCTGGGAAGTGCCGCAGGATGCCCTGCTCGCGAATGATCTGCACAACCGGCTGGTACACGGTGTCATGCCAGTGACAAACCGCCTCCTCATAAGGAATCGGACGCTGCTCATCAATGCCCATGAAATAGCGATGTACGGCAATGTGCTCCAACAGCAGAGGGTACTGTCCGGGGCTGGTGACGGTGAAACCCGTCTCCGGGCGCAACTCATCCAGGTGGGTTTGCTCCAGAAACTCCAGCTCCTCCGCCTTCAGAATCAGATCGTCAGGACGAGCATCCGGCGTGAGCTTCACCTTGCTACGCACTTGTGTGACATACGCCTGAATAGTTTTTGAGCCTAACTGGCGCGCCACGGAAACGCGGTGATTGCCATCGAGTACAAAATAAACATCCCCTATCTGGTAGACATCAATGGGAGGTAAACCCACCTGGCCCGTCGCCTTTTCCATCACATTGACCCAGCGCTGCTGGTCGCTGTCGCGGCGGGGCAGAAAGTCGCGGGTAAAATCCGTATAACGCCCCACACTACCCACAATCGCGTCGAGGGGAATCTCGCGCAACTGGGTTTTGCCTCCCTCCAGGGCGCGCAGTTGCCTGCGGACTTCGTCGTAGGAAAGCAATTCAGCCGATCTACCAGTGATGCGGGCCAAAATCTCCTGCAAGGCGGCCTTGCGGCGCGCGGCACGAAAATCCTCTACCGCGCGAGAAACTTCAGGTGGCAACATCATACTCACGGAATAAAAGCGTAAACATACAGTTTTTTGGTCCGATAGATAAGGTCGAAATGCTCAGGGTACGCTGCAATCCAATCAAACAACCAGGGAGGTTCATCCCGAATCACCAAGTAAGCAATCTGACGCTCCTGATATAGACGTAACCGTTCCGCCGGTGGCGTACCATCGCCCACCATCGCTTGCCACATATCAGCGGCAAGGCCGCCGCGCTCATCGCGGAAGGAAACCAGACGAAAGTCAGATGACAAACTGGGAATGATGTCATTGGTCGGGCGGTCGGGGCCGCCGATGATATAAGCTCCTTTCGCATCCAGCGTATCCAGAAACGCGTCCAGCTCCACGTAATCCTGATAATAATCCTCCGTCCCCGGTTTGGTGTACCCAAAGCGGAGATTCCCCTTCATCCAGGGAAGAATATAGACCATTCCCACAAACAGAGCCGCCTGCAAGAACAAAACCGTCAGCCGCTCCAGGGCATCGCGTCCCCAGGGAAGAAAAGGCCATCGCTGTACAACGCGCCAACCTGCATCAAAAACGCCCCGGAACAAAAAAGCAAGGATAATCCCCAACGGAGTCAGCCAGGACAAACGCCACAATTGGAATGTGGATGTCCCCAACCCAATGATCCAGCCAGTATAAGGGAAAACAGCCAACCCCAACACAATAAGCGCCGCGACGACATAGCGCGCGGCGACATCCTTCCGCATAAGCAGCAAGGCAAGACCCCCAGCCAGCAAGCTGAGTTCATACGGCAAACCGGAGACCAGACTGAGATCGATACCATAGAATCGCTCATCCTCCAGCACATGCAAACGGCCTGGGCTGAGTTTATTTTCGCGTCCGATGGCAATCGCCTCCTCTACCGAGAAGGTGTACAGTTCCTCCCCCTGGCCAAAACGCATTGCCGTTGGCGGCAACAAGGCAATAACAAACGGCAGCAATGCCACAACAGCAGGACGCCAACGACGGGCGTGCAGAGCACTCAAAGCCAGGTACACACCGGCGGTCAGCGCGGTCATCGCCAGAATGACGGGATGGGTGAACAGCATTCCCAGGACAGCAACCGACAACAACACCAGGCGCTTCCGCTCAGGACGCTCCCCGTACTCCACCACCAGGCGTATCACAATGGGGAGGAGAACAAACGCCGCCACCGCCTTATCCTCGATCAGGATATCGAAGAAAACCAGCCCTGCCTGGTTTTTCTGCGTCAGACGCACCAGACTGGCAAGGTGAGCCACCACAGCCAGAGCAGCGACGGCATGGCTGAACTTCAGAGCGCGTCCCAGAGCGTAAACCGCCGCCATCGCCAGAACGACTAGCGCGGGAGCCATATAAATCCCGGTAATCAGCAATCCGTTCAGACCGCTAATTTGTGCCACAACGGCTTCAGCCAACGGCCAGAAAGCCAGCCAGAAGCGGACAATCTCCAAGCGCTCCAATCCCTGCTGGAACTGGAAGGTGTACCGCCCGGCATGTTGATAGTAATTGAGTAAAGCGTTATAGGTAAAATCGTCCTCAAAAATGCGTGAGGGGATGGCAAGTCGAGCCGCCAACACCGTCATCCCCAACGGCAACAAGAGAAGCGCCAGGTCTCTGAACACGGCTTTGCGGCGCGGCGCCTCTAGGGAAGGAAGAGACCCGCCCAGCAGCGGAACGAGCGTCCCTATCAAATACAATCCCCCCAGCACCCATCCCAGGGAAAGTTGCAGAAGGCGCGCCAACACGCCCAGCACTCCCGTCACACACAGCGAGGCAATAAATCCGTTGGTCAGGTGAAACGGCCAGTGATTCAGAGGCTTACGATGGAAAAGCGCTTGCAAGCGAAAACCAGGATAAATCAGCGCTGCCAGCGCAAGCGCAAAACGCAGCCAGGGAAACGTTTCCAACCACAGCTGCCAGGGGACGTACCACAGAAAAGTCCACAACAGCCAGGGGATAACCTCGCGACGCAGTTGCGGCAAGCGGACGCGCACATCAGCCTTCATCAACACCCCCTCTCCAGAGATAGCCGCTCATTCCACCATAACGACGTTCCTGCTCCAACTTGCGATAATGGGCTTCAGAGCGCACCTTCAATACACGCTGAGGCGCCCCCCCCACTACAGTTAACGGTGGTACATCGCTGGTGACCACCGTCCCCATGCCGATCACCGCGCCATCACCAATCGTCACACCGGGGATGATGATCACGCTCATCCCAATCCACACGTTGCGGCCAATGCGCACTGGTTTCAGCACCTTGCTGGCATCATAAGGCAGACATTCGCCTTCATATTGGTGATTCATGGTATACACCACCAGGTTGCGAGAGATGTGTGTATTCGCCCCGATGTGAAGGCCTCCCTCGGCGCGAATAAAGGCGTTCTCGTTAATGTGAACGTTATCTTCTAGATGGAGATTCTCCGGCGCGGTGACGCGGAAGCGCCCGTGGATGCGGACACCACGCCCGCAATACCCAAAGCGCCGCTTGACATATTCGTTGTTCAACAGCCAGATCAAACGCCCAGCCGCGTTCGCGGCGACAGTCAACAGATGGAAGGGCAACAGCAGAACACGCAGCAGGGAGATGACCTCGTCGAGGAACCAATCAGTCGCTCGGAAGAGAAACGGCGGTTTGTTCATGTTTGCACATGCTCCAAGTTCGATGTACCACTTCTGCTCAACAACGCCGCTCCGATTCCTCCCAACAACAGGATGAACACCAACAGGATAAAGTGGGTGCCAACCGCCAAACTGAGCGCGGCATCCTGCGGCATGGCAAACACCCGAAAGGCAGCCACCCAGCCAATCTCATGCGTTCCCAGGTTGGCAAACCCTTGCAAGGGGAGCAACGTCAACGGAACCATAATGAGCGAAATCACCACCACCTGAAAAAAACTCAATCGCACACCCAGCCCAAGCGTAATCAAGTAGAAATTGGTCTGCACGCACAGCCAGATGCTCAGAGTGAGCCCCCAAAGGCGACCGTATCGCCCGCGGGCGTGGATCACCCGCATGTATCCGACGGTACTCATCAACCCGGCGAGCAGCCGATCCAACACACTGGGCGACTGAGAAGCAGCCGCCTCTCGATACGGGGATCTCCCCAG
>WFTY01000177.1 GCA_015485245.1 Anaerolineales bacterium
ATCCGGGGGGTGGCCTGGTCGCCGGACGGGCGGGCACTGGCCGCCAGCGCCAGGAGGATAAGCGACACCATCCGGGTGATCTTTTGGGAGGCGGACAGCGGCGATGAGATTCTGGTGGTGGAAGAAGAGACCGACTTGATCGGGGTGATCGCCTGGGCGCCCGACAGCCGCATTTTAGCCGTGTTCAAATATGGCACCCTGGCCTTGCTGGATGCCCAAACCGGTGAAACCCTGCATACATTGGAAGTCTACGGCAGCCGGGGCGGTCTGGCCTGGTCGCCGGATGGTCACTTGCTGGCGCAGGGCGCATTGGACGGCGTCATTTTGTGGCGTGTAGACCAATCGCAGCCGTGAAAATTCTATACTCCACACGCTGAGCAAGCGAGTCTCTACGCGCCTCAAGCGATAGCGACGAGCCCATCAGGAAAAACGGCCTCCCACGACGAAGCCAAACGCGCCTATCCCTGGGGAGACAACCCATCCAGGAGTTCCCCGCGCGGTGCAATCGCAATCGTCTCCGTCCCAGCGAGCGCGCCGGTCAGCGCGTCAGCATCCAACGCCATCACACGGCTGTTGGCGAAGTAGGGAAAATCGAAATCCGTGGGGTCGCCGGCTTCTTTGCCGAGGATGGGCATCAGGCGCGCGGTGAGCGGCTTATCCAGCCGCGCGGCAAGCACCGCCAGGTCGAGCAGCACGGCAGTTAGTTGTTCCACGGAGGCATCACCGGGCAGAGGGACGGTATCTAACCCCGTGCCGCACACCGCGGAGAACAACAGCAGGTCTTTCACCGTCAACGTCCCTTCAGCAGCGCGCGCCGCCAGCGTGGCGTCTTCCAGCACCGGCAACATCAACCCGCTGAAACCAACATGGGGAAATTCAGCGCGGTCGAGCGTCTCGGCGATCAACGCCGCGGCAGCCAGCGAGCCGTGCAACCCAACTGCGGGGACCCCCAGGTGTTCAAAGGCCATCCCCAGCGAGCGCGCTTCCTCCGGAAACGGGGCCAGAGAAAAATCCAACCCCAAAAAAGCCACCTCGTCGAACCGCCCCCGCAACACACCTGCAACGCGCCTCAGGGCCTGGGCGTGCTCTTCCACCGCGACGCGCAGCCGTTCGCGCGCTGCGCTCAGGTCGTCAGCGGCGGCGAAGGCTTCCACCGCCAGATCAGCCGCCTCCAGGGCCAGAGCGAAGGCCGGAGTGTCCCCGGCGTGATACGCCGCCGGGAAGAACGGCGCGCCCGGGGGAACGTTCGCCAGGGCAGCGAAATACAAATTGGCAAAGCCGTTTTCATCCAGCGGAGCCAGGCGGCGAATCACATCAGCGCAGGCGCGCACCGCAGGCAGCGAGATTTCCTTCGCTGTCGAGGTCATCATCCCGGAAGCGAAAACGTTCTCTGTGGCGGCCAGCATATCGGGGATCAGAGCATAGGCGGCCAGATCATCAGGGAGCGCCGGCCCCAAAGCCAGATAATCGAACCCTGCGGCGCGGGCGGCTTGCTCCAGACGCTGCGCCAGCTCCACCGCTTCGGCAACCGTATCGCCTCGCAGCAGGCGGGGGAAAGGCGTGGTCGCCAGGCGGGTGGTCTGCACTTCATAACCGGCATCCTGGCAGGCCTGGCGCATCGCGGCGGTGCACTCGCCGCCCCGCTGGATACAGCCGCCATCCGGAGCCTGGCTGGGATCGCAAAAGTAGGTGATGGAGCGAATTTTCATGGTGAAGGGGGATTTGCAGCGCGCTGGCGCACCACTTCGAACATCACAACAGAGGCGGCGATGGCCGCGTTGAGGGACTCGATCGCCCCCGGCATGGGAATGCGCACGGTGCAGGATGCCAGGGCGCGCGCCTGCGTCCCCGCGCCCCCCGCCTCTCCGCCGATGATGATGCCGGTCGGCTGAGTGAAATCCACCTCGGTGTATAGATGCGCCCCCGCAGCGTCGGCAAGGCACATTGACAGACGCCAGTCCTGAACGCGGCGGGCGATCTCGTCCCAGGACAGCGAGAGGACGGGGAGATGAAAGTGCGCTCCCATCCCGGCGCGCAGCACCTTAGGAGCGAAGGGGTCCACGTTACCCGGCGGGAGCAGCACAGCGTCCGCTCCGGCGGCCAGCGCCGTGCGCAACAGCGTGCCCAGGTTGCCAGGGTCGCGCACCCCATCAGGGAGCAGCACGAAATCCGGTGACTCAGGGGCATCCAATGGCATGCGCTCGGCCACCGCCAGCACCCCCTGGGGGGTTTCGGTGTCGCTGGCGGCGCGCATCACCTCCAGGCTGACCAACACAACATCCACCCCGCGCTGACGAGCGCTCTCGACCACCGCCTGAGCGCGCCCGTCGAGGTCCGCAGTGTGCAGCAAAAAGCGCATCGGCCAGGCAGTTTGCAACGCCTCTTCCAGCAAACGCACGCCTTCAATCACGAAGGCATGCGCGCGGCGACGTTCGCGAGAACGCCCTTGCAAGGCGCGCACCTGCTTAATGCGGGGATTCTGAGGGGAGGTAATCATGCGAAACGCGCCTCCCAGACAGCCAAAAAGGCATCCACGGTCGGGCGATCATACAGCACCAGGCGGACGATCTGTAGCCCGGAAGCGTCGGCCCTCTCAAAATAAGCCTCAACAGCCGCCAGGATCACCGCGGCGGCGCGCGCTTTAGGATAACCGAAGATCCCTGTGGAG
>WFTY01000178.1 GCA_015485245.1 Anaerolineales bacterium
CCGCCAGGGTGAGTAATTCCTGAAAGGAAGCCTTGGCGTGGGGGATGAAGAGCACAACGGGACGTGTGTCGCTCATCGGGTGTGTGCGGCGCGCACGGCGGCGATCACCCGCTCGGCTTCCGCGGGCGTCAACCCCACCGAGGAGGGCAGGCTCAACGCTTCGCGGTTCAGGCGCTCGGCCACCGGGCAGGGGCGGTGTTCCTGGTCGGCGAAGGCCGGGCTGAGGTGCAGCGGCTGCCACAAGGGGCGGCTCTGGATGCTGGCTTCCGCCAGATGTTTGTGCAGCGCGCGGCGATCCATCCCAAAGGCGTCGGCGTCCACCCGCACAGTGTACAGCCAATGAATGCTAAAAGCCCACGGCGCTTCCCGCATGGGGTGGATGCCCGGCAGGTCGGCGAAGGCGGCGGTGTAGCGGGCGGCGATCTCCCGCTTGGCGGCGATGTACGCATCCAGGTTCTCCATCTGCGCCACGCCCATCGCCGCCTGGATGTTGGTCAGGCGGTAGTTGTAGCCCACCTCGTGATGGATGTATTCCACCGGGTCGTCTTTGGCCTGCGTGGTGAGATACTTCGCCCGCCGCGCCCAGCCCTCGCGGTCGGTGACCAGCATCCCGCCGCCGCCGGTGGTGATGATTTTGTTGCCGTTGAAACTGAAGCAGGCCACATCTCCCAGCGCGCCGACCCTGCGCCCGTGATAGCGCGCCCCCAGGCTCTCGGTGGCGTCTTCGATCACGGCCAGGTGGTACTCGCGGGCCAGTTCCAGCAGAGGATCCATGTCCACGGGGTGGCCGAGGATGTGTACCGGCAGGATGGCGCTTACCCGCCGTCCGGTGCGGCGGTTGACGAGTGCATCCCCCTGGCGGCGGCACTCGTTTTTGAGGAAATCGGCCACCGCGCGAGCGTCCATCTGCCAATATTCCGGTTCGACATCCACGAACACCGGCCACGCGCCCACGTAGCGCACCGCGTTGGCCGGGGCGATGAAGGTGAGCGCCGGGAGCAGCACCTCGTCATCCGGCTGCACCCCGGCGACCAGCAGGGCGATGTGTAGCGCCGCGGTGCCATTGGTGGCGGCGACGGCGTGCCGCGCCCCCACATAGTCCGCTACCTGGCGCTCGAAGCGCGTCACGTATTCCCCCACCGAGGAGACCCAGTTGGTATCCAGGCACTCTTTGATGTAGCGCCACTCGTTGCCGCGGATTTCCGGCACGCACAGCGGGATGCCGCCCCCCGCGGACGGCGCGCCGGGTTCAAACGTTGTATTGGTCGGGTCGGTATTCATCCAGATGGGCCTCCACCCAGGTGATGGTTTTCTGTAAGCCTTCCTCCAGCGTGTGCTGCGGCTGCCAGTTAAGCAGGCGGCGGGCTTTGCTCGCATCGGCGCACAGACGGTTGACTTCGCTTTTCTCCGGGCGGGCGCGCTCGCTCTCGGAGACGATAGGGAGGTCGCGCCCTATCAGGGTGAGAATCTGCCGCGCCAGGTCGCCGATGGCGATCTCCCTGCCCGTGCCGATGTTGATGACCTCTCCGACCGATTGGGGCGCTTCGGCCACGGCGATGAAGCCGGAGACGGTGTCGGCCACGAAGTTCAGGTCGCGCCTCGGGGTCAGGCTACCGAGGCGCACCTCGGGACGGGTGAACGCCTGGGTGATGATGGTGGGGATGACCGCCCGCGCCGATTGCCGCGGCCCGTAGGTGTTGAAGGGGCGGATGGTCGCCACCGGCAGGTTGAAGGAGCGGTGGAACGATTCGGCCAGTTTGTCGGCCCCGATTTTGGTGGCCGCGTAGGGCGATTGCCCTTGTAGCGGGTGCGCTTCGTCAATGGGGACGTATTGCGCTGTGCCGTAGGCCTCACTGGTGGAGGTGTGCACCACCTTCTCCACGCCGCTTTCCAGCGCGGCCTGGAGCACGTTGAGCGTGCCCACCACGTTGGTCTGCACATAGGAGGAGGGAGCTTGATATGAATAGGGGATGCCGATCAACGCCGCCAAGTGAAAGACCACTTCCCGCCCCTGCACGGCGTGACGCACGCTGTCGCGGTCGGCGATATCTCCGGCGACGACCTCGAACTCGCCTTTGTGGGGCGAGGCGTCCAGCCATCCCCAGCGCCCCAGGGAGTTGTAATGCACAAAAGCGCGCACCTGCGCGCCCATCTCCACCAGCCGCTCGCACAGATGACTGCCGATGAAGCCTCCGCCGCCCGTCACCAACACTCGTTTTCCTGTCCAGTTCAAGGGTTCAGCCTCCCGTTCTTCATGTCTTCTTGCGCCTGCTGGTAATCCACCGGCTGGCCGATATCCAGCCAGTATTCCACGATGGGGAAACTGGCGACGCGCCGCCCGTCGGCCAGCAGGCGGTCAATCAGGTCGGTCATGTCGAGGCGCTCGCCGCGGGGGATGTAGGCGTAGACCGCCGGCTCCAGCAGGTAGATGCCCGCGTTGACGAAGAAGCCGATGACCGGTTTTTCGACCACCTTTTGCACCAGCGCGCCGTCGCTCTCCACCACGCCGTAGGGGACGTTGAAGTCGTAGCGGCGCACGGCCAGCGTCAGCAGGGCGCGGTTTTCCTTGTGGAAATCCAGCATGGCGCGGAAATTAACTTTGGTGAGGATATCTCCGTTGATGACCAGCACCGGTTCGTTGGGGCGTTCCATCAACCCCAGCGCGCCGGCGGTCCCCAGGGGCTGCTCCTCGGTCACGTAGTTCAGGCGGATGCCGAAGCGGCTGCCATCCCCAAAGTGTTCCTGAATCTTTTCTCCCAGGTAGTGCGTGGTGACGTTGACCTGCCGGATGCCCGCCTGACGTAGTTGCTTCA
>WFTY01000179.1 GCA_015485245.1 Anaerolineales bacterium
GGGTTCATGGCACTTTATGCGCAGATGTTTGGCGACCCCTGGGCGCGCGCCCAGGGGTCGCCAAACATCTGCGCATAAAGTGCCATGAACCCATTCTCGGGATCCATCGCCGCCAGCCAGCCCTGGCTATCGTACACCTGGGCAAAATAGTATTGCAACGCCACCGTCCCGGCGTTGAGGTCGGGAGCCAGGCGGGCTACCACCCCATCGCGGAAGGTGATCTCGCTCAGGCGGCCCTCCCGCCAGCCATAATAGCCGATGGAGAGCTGATTGATCGCCCATTTCAACTGTCGCAGCAAGCCTTTCTTGCGGCTATCCACTTTCCCCAGAGGGTAATCCTCTTCCATCGGCGTTCCCGGCTGACCATACACCCAACCGCTCTGGTATTCCAGCAAAGCCAGCAGCAGGCGCGGGTTGATCGAGTTATCCAGAGAGACCTCGCGCACAATTTCGCCGCCGGAGGATTCCCCATTCATCCCCAGGTATTCACTGTAACCACGCAAGTAACCCCCGGCTTCCCAAACAAAATTCGCGATGTTGAACCCCGCTGCGGAAAGCGCATACACCAACTCGCTATCTGGCAGGAGATGCACCGAGGAGGTTGTGTTGGTAAAACGCTGAGGGATGATGAGCAACTGGTTGGGGTTGATAAAACCACGCTCAGGCAGCGCGCCGGTGGCGTCAATCTCCTCGGGGGAAACGCCAAAGCGCACGGCGAGCGCCGGAAGCGTATCGCCAGCCTGAGTGTAGTACAACAACGGGCCGTCATTACCGATCGCGCCTGGCGGCGCCGTGGCGGTTACCAACGGCAGGGTAGGCGCGCTGGTCAATGTGGGCACCTCGGGAGCAGAGGGCGTTGGCGGCACGCCTTCCACCGGAGCCTCGCCCGCGGGGGTTTCACGCGGGGCGGATTCCTCCTGGGCCGCGGCGGTATCCAACGCCGTCAGCGGCGGAATCGTGGTGGCGTAATCCGAGGGCGGAATGTACACAGGCGTGCCGGAGCGTGGCAGGTTGCAGCCTGCCAGCAAAAGCAGCATCAACACAAGGATAACTTTCCTGGGCACCACCTTCACTCCTGCTCTCTGCCTAACGCTGAATGGCGTTTTCGGGGATAAACCCATTTTCAGCCACCACCGTCTGGTCATCACGAACCAGCAAACCCTGATACTCAGCACCCAACCCCTGGCTGACCCAGCCGTCCAGCACAAACGGCAGGTATTGATCGGCGGGGATCCACTCGCCATTGTAACGCCGGGCGATGTGCACGTGCGTGCCATTGGAGATGCCGCCTTCACAAGAGGGATGCCCCAGGCGGTCTCCTGCTTTCAGGTACGTTCCCACGGGAGCGCGATCGCGGGTTTCAACATGCATGTAGAACAACGTCCATCCCGTGCCCTCCTGCCCATCGCCGTCCAGGTCTTGCACCACTGCGCCATCTTCGGAGCGCACCACCAGGCCATCAGCCATGGCGGTTACCCAGGCGTCGCTCTGCACACACCCCAGCGGCTCGCCATAGGGAGCAAAGTCCAGCGCAGCCCAGGCCGAGCCATCTCCCCAGCCGCCGTGTGGCCCACCGGTAAAGGCCCATTGCACGCCGCTTTCAAAGGGAAGTTGCAACGTGGGTTGCTGCAAATCAGCGGGCAAGAGCGGCTCCACCGCGTAATCAAAAGGATAGCCAAACAGCTTTTGATACACCTGAAAGATCCCTTCCGCGGTAACGGTGCGCCGCCAGATCTCTCTGCCGTACAGGCGGGAGAAAAAATACTGCAAAGCCGCCGTCCCGGCGTTGATCGTCGGGTCTGCAGGCACAACAGTGCCATCCACCAGCGTCCAGCTTCCCACAGCGTTGCTGCGCCACAAATAGTACCCGCGATTAAGTTCATTGGCCGCCCAGGCAAGTTGACGATACAGCCCTTCGCGAGAAGGGTCTTCCCACCCCAACGTGTAAGTCACGGTGTAAGTGCGCGGGTTGGAGTCCGTAACCCAGGCGCTCTGATATTCCAGCACAGCCAGCAACAGGCGCGGGTTGATCGAGTAATCGCGCGCCACTCGTTGGACAATCTGATAAC
>WFTY01000180.1 GCA_015485245.1 Anaerolineales bacterium
CTGCCGATCTCGCGCGCCAGGCGGATGAAATCCATCTGCGTGACGCGAAAGCTGAGGGCGTTGGTGGTGGCGCTCTCCAGGTGATGCCCCTCATCAATGATAACGTACTTGTAGTCGGGCAGCACGCGGCTGCCGGTGGCGACATCGGCGAGCAGCAGGGCGTGGTTGACGATGATCAGGTGCGCGTTCTGCGCGGCCTGGCGGGCGCGGTAGAACGGGCAGGCGCCGCCGGTGTATTTGAGACAGTTCTCGGCGGTGCAGCCGTCGTCGGCGGCGGAGAGCCGCGCCCAGACCTCGCGCTCCGCCGGGCCGTTGATGTTCAGTTCGGCGCGGTCGCCGCTGCCCCCTTGCGCCAGCCACACCAGCGACTTGGCCAGCATGCGCATCTCTTCGGCGGTCTCCGGCATGCGGCGGCGCAGGCTTTCCAGCCGGCGCGGACAGAGATAGTTGTTGCGCCCCTTGAGCACCGTGGCGTACAGGTCGATATCCAGCGCGGCCTGTAAATCGGGGATGTCTTTGTTGATGAGTTGATCTTGCAGGTTGATGGTGTTGGTGGAGATCACCACGCGTTCGCCGTTTTGCAGCGCCCATAGAGCCGCGGGGATCAGATAGGCGAACGATTTGCCCACGCCGGTCCCGGCTTCGACCATCAGGTGACGTCCCTGGGAGAGCGCGCGGGTGACGGCGCGCAGCATTTCTACTTGTTCGGGGCGGTGCTCAAAGTGTTCGAAGTGACGGGCGAAAGCGCCGCCGTACTCCAGAATGCTGGCGACCTCTTCGGGGTCCAGCGGCAAGGGCGGCTCGATTGGCTCCAGGGGGGGGATTTCCTCACTATCGTGCGTTGACAGCCAGGGGACGATGAAGTTTTTGCGCCCGCCTGGGATGACCTCGCCAGCGCGCGCCCGCAAGGCGTCAAAGAATAACCCATAGCCTTTCCATTCAGGTACGTTATCCCCCAGGCGGACGATTTCCGCCAACACCTCAATGGGGAGCTGGAGGGCGAAATCGAACAGGCGCGTGTAAACCCGGTGCGTAACGCGGGCGTCGTCCAGGGCGCGGTGCGTGGCCGGGAGGGGGATCCCCAACGCCTGACCCAGCGCGCCGAGCGAGTAGCGCCCGGCGTTGGGGAGCAGCACCGCGGCCATTTCGTAGGTATCCAGCGGGTCGTTGTGCTGCAGCGCGCCGTAGCGTTGCAGGAAACTGAGGTCAAAACCGATGTTGTGCCCGAGCACCGGCGCATCCCCGACGAAGTCTACCAGTTCGGGCAGCACCTCGTGGATGGAGGGGGCCCCGCGCAGCATGGAGTCGGTGATGCCGGTCAGCCGGGTGATGAACGGCGTGACTCGCTGGCCGGGGTTGATCAACGTTTTGAATTCGTCTTCAATGCGGTCGCCGCGAAAGCGCACCGCGCCGATTTCAATGATGCGGTCGGATTCGGGGTTGAGGCCGGTTGTTTCCAGGTCGAGGGCGATGATGGAGATGCTCATAACCAGATTATACCCGACCCGTTCTGCATCTGGTCGTGTGAAGGAGGCCCGGGCTTTTCGGCGTTTTAAAGCGGTGAAGCGCAAGAAGAATCTTGCGCTTCACCCAGCACGCTGTAATCCAACCACCACAGAAAGGATCAGACGCGGCTCTTGCGAATATCTTTGATGTTCTCCACCAGCGGCTCAATGGCTGCGCTGAGCACTTTGGGGTCCTCCACGCCGGCCACCTTGAAGGTGACCTCGCGGTTGCTGGGGTCATCCCCGGCGGTCTGGTTGAAGGCCACAAAGTTGCCGCCCAGGTCGGCCACGGCCTGCGCCAGGCGGGCCAGCACGCCGACCTTGTCGGGCAGCAGGGCGGTGACGCGGATGCCGGTCTCGCGCGCTCCCATCAGTTCGAGGAAGAGTTTGAACAGGTCGGTCTCGGTGATGATGCCGACGACGCGGTCGTCCGTCAGTACGGGCAGGCCGCCGATTTTGTTGTCGGCCATGATGCGGGCGGCTTCCTCGATGGGCGTATCCGCGGTGATGGTGAGCACCTCACGGGTCATCACGTCCTCGACCTTGATCTTGCTCAACAGGTAATTCATCTCCCAGATGCTGAGCGAAGTCGCTGGCGAGGGAGAGGCGTTCAGCAGGTCTTTGTCGGAGACGATCCCCACCAGTTTGCCGCCCTCGACGACCGGTGTGCGGCGGATGTGCTCCCGCCGCATCAGGTTGACCGCCTCGGTGATCGGCATGTCGGGCGGGATGGTGATTACCGGGTGTGACATTCGTTCGCCAACTAACATATTCGCTCTCCTTCGGTTCGGGTTTCACTGTCCTGTTCCAAGTATACCCGATCACGCCTCGCCGGCTAGTGATATTTTTCTCAAGCGAGGGGTGTTCTTCGTCCTGCGGTCAGCCTCCCAGATAAGCGGAGCGGACGTGCTCGTTTTGCGCCAGTTCGCTCGCCGGGCCGTGCAGCTCCGTCCGCCCGTGGGCGAGTACAAAGCCGTAGTCGCTGATAGCCAGCGCCATCTGCACGTTTTGCTCTACCAGCAGGATGGTAATCCCGGCGTGCTTGAGCTTGCCCAGGCTCTCAAACAGGTCGAGCACCAGCACTGGCGCCAGACCGAGGGAGAGTTCATCGATCATCAGCACGATGGGTTCGGCCATGATGCCGCGGGCGACGGCGAGCATTTGTTGTTCGCCGCCGCTGAGAGTGCCCGCCTTTTGTTTGCGCCGTTCTTCCAGGCGGGGGAACATCTCGAAAACCAGTTTCAGGTTTTTGTCGATGTGAGGGCGGGCGCGCACTGGCGAGGCGCCCATCTCCAGGTTCTCTTCCACGCTCATTTCGGTGAAGAGCTGGCGCCCCTCGGGGACGAGCACCAGCCCCATGGCGGCTTTTTCGTGCGCTGTGAGCTTGCTGACATCTTTTCCCTGGAAGTGGATGCTGCCGCTTTGTGGTTTCAGCAACCCCATGATCGTGCGCAGGAGCGTGGTTTTTCCCGCGCCGTTGGCGCCTACCAGGGAGGTGAGCTTGCCTTTTTTCAGGGAGAGTCCCGCTCCCCAGAGGATTTGTACGTCGCCGTAACCGGATGTCACAGATTGGACTTCAAGGATGTTCATCTTTTCTCACCTCGCTCCTACGTCCCGGCCAGCAGACGCTCGGCCATCTTGGGGTCGCCCAGGTACGCCTCGATCACCTTAGGATCGTTTTGGATCTCGACAGGCGTGCCTTCAGCAATTTGCTGGCCGAAATCGAGCACGATCATGCGGTCGGAGACGTTCATCACCGCGTCCATTAC
>WFTY01000181.1 GCA_015485245.1 Anaerolineales bacterium
ATCGCGATCCACTGGGGGAGGAAGTGACAGCGGAAGACCGCGACCTTGCCAAAGCCGCGCTGCGCGGCGAGCCTTCTTACATCTGGCGGGCAGGGCAACAACGCCGCCTGGAGATGATCCTGCGCGCCGCAGGGGAACGCGCCCGCGGCCGGGTGCTGGAGAACGGCTGCGGCATAGGGATGTACATCCAAAAGCTGGCCGAACACGGCGGCGAGGTGATCGGCCTGGAATACGATTTTGAGCGCGCTGTCGAAGCGCATCGTCAGTCCCCGCACATCATCAACGCCGCAGGGGAAACGCTCCCCTTTCCCGACAACCACTTCGACCTGATCCTCAGCCACGAAGTAATCGAGCACGTCCACGATGATCGCCTGGCAGTTGAGGAGATGGCGCGCGTGCTCAAACCCGGCGGGCGCGCGGTGATCTTTTGCCCCAATCGCGGTTATCCTTTCGAAACCCATGGGGTGTACTGGCGGGGGAAATACCATTTTGGCAACATCCCCCTGATCAACTGGCTGCCGCGCCGCTGGCGCGACCGGCTCGCCCCCCATGTGCGCGTCTACAGCCACAAGGATATGCAACAGCTCTTCGCGGATTTGCCTTTAAAGATCGCGGAACGCACGGTGATCTTCGGCGCCTACGACAACATCATCAACCGCTTTCCCCGGCTGGGGCGTCTGCTGCGTGCCGGGCTGCAATTCCTGGAGCGCACACCGCTAAACGTCTTTGGTCTGTCGCACTTTTGGGTTGTGGAAAAAAAGCCGTAAAGCTTACTTCCCCCGAAAATCATAAATCCCATCCACGATCGGCCAGCTCGCGCCGCAGGCCGGGCAACGCAAAGCCTGATCGCCCTCATTCAATGGGTTGTGGCCGCACGCCGGGCACTGAAAGAACGCGCCGATTGAAACCGGCGAAGTTTCGCCCACGGCGCGCGAGCGGGCGAACACGCTGGGCGAAAGCTGCCACAGGTCGCCAGTCAACTGCGCCACGGCGTCAAGCGCCACCAGCACCGTCGTGGGGATCAGGCGTTTGAGCACACCCAGGCGGAAATGCGAGACGGTCAACTGGCGCTCCAGCCGGAATCCAGCCTCGGCCAGATAGCCGCGCACCGCCGCGGGATGAAAATCAAAGTTCAACGGGGCGAACTCCACCGGTTCGCGCGTAAAGGGACTCCAGTCCTGCCGCCGCAGCAGGTAACGGAGAATCGCCTTGAGGTTCTGCTTGTTGGCGTATTCCAGGATGAACACCCCCTCGCTTTGCAGCACGCGACGGATTTGCCGCAGCGCCAGCAGCGGCTCGGCAAGGTGATGCAGCACACGGATCATGGTAGCCCCATCGAAGAGGCCATCCACAAAGGGCAGGCGGTAGACATCCGCGGCCACATACACGTAACGCGAATCACGCCCCAGGCGCGCCTGGGCCTGCTGCATCTGCGTCAACGAGTAATCCATCAACACCACGCGCGCGTACCCTTGATAACGCGGCGTGTTGCGCCCCGCGCCAGCGCCGACTTCCAGCAACAGGTCGCCCCGTCGCGGCAGCAGGCGGCGCAGCGCCACGGCCTCCGCTCGATCTTCGTACTCACGCCCGCCCTGATCCCAAAAACGGGTCTGGTAATCCGAGCCTTCGTAATCGCAAATCGGGGGATGTTGGTCCGTCATCATGTTAACCACAAAGGGCACGAAGGATCACCGTCTTCCGCGGGCATCCATTTCTTCGTGCCCATAGTGTCCTGGGTGACTTTTATTCTTCAGCGAGGCGAGCGCCGTTGTAGCCGCGGCCGACGCCACGGTATTTGAAGCCCAGCTCGCGCATCTCATCCGGATCATAGATGTTACGGCCGTCAAAGATCACCGGCTGTTTCATCCGCTCGCGCAGTTGACGGCGGTTAAGCTGCTTGAACTCGTTCCACTCGGTGTTGACCACCAGCGCGTCGCAGCCTTCCGCCATCGAGTACGGATCGGAGAACATTTCCACCGCGGGGAGCAGGCTGGCGGCGTTCTCCATCGCCACCGGGTCGTAAGCGCGCACCTCCGCACCCAGGGCGATCAAGGCATTGGCGATGTCAATCGAAGGCGCGTCGCGCATGTCATCGGTGTTGGGCTTGAAGGCCAACCCCAACATGCCGATCACCCGCCCGCGCAGGTCGCCGCCCAACATCTCTTTGAGGCGTTCAATCGCCATGTCGCGCCGATCCGCGTTGATCTCCATCACAGCGTGCAACAATTGGGGATGTTTGCCTTTTTCCTCGGCCATGCGCGCCAGCGCCTTGACGTCTTTCGGGAAGCAGGACCCCCCATAACCTAACCCGGCGCTGAGGAAGTGCGGGCCAATGCGCTGATCGTAGCCCATACCTGTGGCTACCTCAGTCACGTCGGCGCCCAGCGCCTCGCAGATGTTAGCCATCTCGTTGATGAAGGAAATCTTGGTCGCCAGGAAGGCGTTGGAGGCGTACTTAATCATCTCCGCGGTGCGCAGATCGGTAATCATAATCGGCGCGCGCAACGGCAGGTGAAGCTGAGCGACCTTGTCGGCCGCTTCGCGATTCAGCGAGCCGAGCACCGTGCGGTGAGGGTGCATGAAGTCGAAGATGGCCGAGCCCTCGCGCAGAAATTCTGGACAAGAGACCACGGCGAAGGGGATCGCCTCCCTTTGATGTCGTTTGACGATCTCGGCCACCCAGTCGCCAGTGCCCACGGGGACCGTGGACTTGTTGATGATAATCAGCTCGTCGCGCATATGCTCGGCAATCGAGCGCGCCGCGGCCTCAACATATTGCAGATCTGCCTCGCCATCCACGCCAGAGGGAGTCCCCACGGCGATGAAGACGAATTCGGTCCCCTTCAACCCTTCCGCATAGGACGTGGTAAAGGAAAGGCGTCCGGCCTTGACGTTGCGCTCTACCAGCTCTTCCAGGCCCGGCTCGTAAATCGGCATCTCGCCGCGCTTGAGCTTCTCAATTTTGCCTGCTTCAATATCGAGGGCGATCACCCGGTTTCCCAGGTCGGCAAAACCAGCAGCCGTAATCAGGCCCACATAGCCAACGCCCACCACACAGATTTGTCTCATCACACACTCCTTGAATAGCAACTGCGCCTGTCCTTCTCTGGGCATGCGCAATCAGCGTGACCTTTCCGCCTAAATTTCTCTCCCAGGCGTCACAGCGCCGGAATCTTACCATATTCCGCACGCTGGTGCACCCAGGCAGTCGCCGCCGCCCACGATTAACATCATTGGTCAGGGATAACGTTTATCACTTGCAGTCCGGATAAAAACACTCTAAAATGTTCATGATCGTCTCACCGGCGTTAACAACAATTGGAGCAGTCGCTCCCACACCTTATCGAACAAGGAAAAGGAACGACCCATGCAAATCACCCGACAGGCCGATTACGCAGTCCGTGCGGTTTATTTCCTCGCAAAACTGGGAAAGAACGAGCGCGCGGCAACCAGCCGCATCGCCAAAGAGCAGCACATCCCCCCTTCGTTCCTGGCGAAGATCATCTCCCAGCTTTCCATCGCCGGGTTGCTGCACACCTCGCGCGGCGCGCGTGGCGGCGTCTCCCTGGCGCGGCCGCCGGAAGAGATCAACCTGCTGGAGGTCGTTGAAGCCATCGACGGGCCTATTCGCCTGAACGAATGTGTTGGCGATGACGGGCTGTGTACCTTTGAGGAGAACTGCCCCATGCGCCCGATCTGGTGCGATGCGCAGCAAGAACTGGTGCAACGCCTGCGCAACACCACTTTCGCCCACTTCATCGACGGCGAACCCACTACCGCCTGATCTCCTCTCCGGGTAACGGATTGAACCATACTCCCCTCCTGGCGTATAATTGCCAGGAGGGGAGTTGTTTTTCCAACAGCAGAAACCATTGTTGAGGAGGCTGTCATGTCCAAACCCCGAACCGTCCACGCCCCGCGAGGCACCCGGCTGACCTGCAAAAACTGGCTGATCGAGGCGCCTTACCGCATGATCCAAAACAACCTTGATCCCGAAGTCGCCGAACGCCCAGAAGACCTGGTGGTCTACGGTGGGCGCGGCCAGGCGGCGCGCGACTGGGATTGCTTCGACGCCATCCTGGAGAGCCTGCGTAACCTGGAGGAAGACGAAACCCTGCTGGTGCAATCCGGAAAACCGGTCGCCGTCTTCCGCACCCACCCTGACGCGCCGCGCGTGTTGATCGCCAACTCCAACTTAGTGCCCCATTGGGCCACGCAAGAACACTTTGACCACCTGGCCGCCCAGGGGTTGATCATGTACGGGCAGATGACCGCCGGGTCGTGGATTTATATCGGCACCCAGGGCATTCTGCAAGGAACGTATGAGACCCTGGGATCGCTGGCGCGCCAGCGGGGTTGGGCATCCCTCAAAGGACGGTTCGTGCTCACCGCCGGGCTGGGCGGCATGGGTGGGGCACAGCCGCTGGCCATCACCATGAACGAAGGTGTTGGCCTAATCGTGGAGGTGGATCCAGAGCGCGCCCGTCGCCGCCTGGAAATCGGGTACGTAGACGTGGTCGTAGATACCCTCGAAGAGGCGATGACGTTGGTGGAGGAGGCCGTGCGCGACGAAACCCCCAAGTCCATCGGGCTGATCGGCAACGCAGCCGACATTTACCCGGAGCTGGTGGTGCGCGGCGTCACCCCCGATGTGGTCACCGATCAGACCTCAGCACATGATGTGCTCAGCTACATCCCCACCGGGCTGGGCGTGGAGGAGGCCGCCCTGCTGCGTCAAAGTGACCCCGCGGAGTACGAACGCCGCTCGATGGAATCCATGGCGCGCCACGTGGAGGCCATGCTTGCCTTCCAGCGTCAGGGCGCGGAGGTCTTCGATTACGGCAACAACCTACGACAACGCGCCTACGACTACGGAGTGAAGGATGCTTTCGACTTCCCTGGCTTTGTGCCCGCCTATATCCGCCCGCTGTTTTGTGAGGGCAAAGGCCCCTTCCGCTGGGTGGCGCTCTCTGGCGATCCGGAGGACATCTACCGCACCGACGAATTGGTGATGAAGCTCTTCCCTGAAGACACACACCTGCATCGCTGGCTGAAGATGGCGCGAGAGAGAATCCCCTTCCAGGGGTTGCCTGCCCGCATCTGCTGGTTGGGGTAC